>JACDBQ010000054.1 GCA_013694845.1 Acidobacteriota bacterium | reverse complement strand
CGATGCGCCTGGCGGCCGCGAAGCTCCCCATCAAGACAAAATTTGCGACCCGGTTCGCCGAGGAGAAAGCGTCATGAAGGTGACGGAGATCCGTGACTTGACCGTCGGCGATTTGCGTCAGCGCGAGAAGGACATGGACGATCAGCTGTTTCGACTCCGCATCCAGAAGTCGATGGGGCAGGGGGAAGCCGCGCAGAAGCTCAAGGGCCTGCGCCGCGACCTGGCGCGGGTCAAGACCGTGCTGCGCGAGAAGGAGACGGCGTAATGGCAACGAAGACAGCAGTCACTGGCGTGGTCGTCAGCGACAAGATGGACAAGACGGTCAAGGTGGCGATCGAACGCCAGATCCGCGATCCGTTGTATGGCAAGACGCAGCGCCGGACCTCGACGTTCCTGGCGCACGACGAGAAGAACGAAGCCAAGCTCGGTGATCGCGTCGCGATCGCCGAAAGCCGGCCGCTCAGCCGCCGCAAACGTTGGGTGGTGACGAGCATTGTCGAGAAGGCGAAGGAGATCTAGCCATGGTGCAGATGCGTTCGGTCCTCGACGTCGCCGACAACTCCGGCGCGCGCAAGATCGCGGTGATCAACGCCCTGGGCGGCTCGACCGGCCGGTATGCGCGCCTGGGCGATATCGTCACGGCCTCGGTGAAGGAAGCCACGCCCGACGGCACGGTGAAGAAGGGGCAGGTCGTCAAGGCCGTCATCGTCCGCACCCGCAAGGAGCAAAGGCGCAAGGACGGCAGCTACATCCGGTTCGACCGGAACGCGGCCGTGCTGGTGAACGACAACAACGAGCCGGTCGGTACGCGCGTGTTCGGCCCGGTCGCGCGCGAACTGCGCGAGCGCCGGTTCATGAAGATCATTTCGCTCGCGCCGGAAGTGCTCTAAAAGCTGTCAGCTATCAGCCGTCAGCCTTCAGCCGAGGGCAGCGGAGCTGAGAGCTGAGAGCTGAGAGCTGAAAGCTACTGTTATGTCGAGACTAGCAACCCCCATTCGGAAGAACGACAACGTCGTCGTGACGACGGGCAAGGACCGTGGCAAGCGGGGCCGGGTCGTGCGCGTGGTGCCCGACAAAAACCGCCTCATCGTCGAAGGCGTGAACATCATCAAGCGCCACACGAAGGCGAATCCCCAGAAGAACGTCAAGGGGGGGATCGTCGAACGCGAGGCGCCGCTGCATGCCTCGAATGTGCAGCTGGTCTGCCCCGAGTGCGGCAAGCCGACGAGGATCGGCAAGAAGATCCTCGGCGACGGTCGCAAGGTGCGCGTGTGCCGCAAGTGCGAAGGAGTGGTGGACAAATGAGCCGCCTGAAAGAACGGTACGAGACAGACGTCATCCCCGCGCTCAAGAAGGAGTTCGGGTACGGCAACGTGATGGCGATCCCCAGGGTCGAGAAGATCGTGGTGAACATGGGGCTCGGCGAAGCGACGCAGAACGCGAAGATCGTCGATACCGGGGTCGACGAGCTCGGCAAGATCACGGGACAGAAGCCGGTGGTCACGCGCGCGAAGAAGTCGATCGCGCAGTTCAAGGTCCGCCAAGGGATGCCGATCGGCACGATGGTCACGCTGCGCGGTGAGCGCATGTGGGACTTTCTCGATCGCCTGATCTCGGTGGCGCTCCCGCGCGTCCGCGACTTCCGCGGTGTCTCGCCGAAGGGTTTCGACGGTCGCGGTAATTACACCCTCGGGCTCAAGGACCAGCTGCTGTTCCCCGAGATCGACTACATGAAGGTCGACAAGGCGCGCGGCATGAACATTTCGGTGGTGACGACGGCCAGGAATGACGAGGAGTCCCGGAAACTCCTGCAGCTCCTCGGCATGCCGTTCCGCACCCAGTAGGCACGAAGGACAGATCGAACATGGCCACGACCGCGAAGATCGCCAAAGAAGCCAAGACGCCGAAGTTCAAGATCCGACTGCGGAATCGCTGCAACCGCTGCGGCCGTCCGCGCGCCTACATGCGGAAGTTCGCGCTCTGCCGTCTCTGTTTCCGCAAGCTCGCTCACGAGGGCGACATCGCGGGCGTCACGAAGAGCAGCTGGTAATTCGGGTGTCAGCTTTCAGCCGTCAGCTTTCAGCCGAGTGTTGAAGGCCGCTGGAGCTGGCGAGAGAAGAACGCTGAGAGCTGATAGCAGAGAGCTAGGAAATATGACTGATCCCATCGCAGACATGCTCGCGCGAATTCGCAACGCGACGCTCGCGCGTCACACGCGCGTCGACATGCCGTCATCGCGGCTGAAGGTCGAGATCGCGAGAATCCTCCAGAGCGAGGGTTACATCCAGCACTTCACCGTCCTCGAGGCGCAGGCCGGCGAGCGCGTCCAGGCGCAGCTCCGCCTGTCGCTCAAGTACGGCCCCCGTGGTGAGAAAGTAATCACCGGCATCGAGCGGGTCAGCCGGCCGGGCCGCCGCGTCTACTTCGGTCGCGACGACGTGCCGGACGTGCTGGCGGGCTTGGGCACCAGCATCCTGACGACCTCGCGCGGGGTGATGACGGGGCGCGCCGCCGTGAAGGCCGGCGTCGGCGGCGAAGTTCTCTGCAACGTGTGGTAAAGCCGTCAGCTCTCAGCCGTCAGCTCTCAACCGAGAGCGCGGGCTGATAGCTGAAAGCCAATAGCTGAAAGCTACAAGAGTCATGTCAAGAATCGGCAAAAAGATCATTCCGATCCCCAAGGGCGTCAAGATCGCCGTCGAGCCCGGGGCGGTCGAAGTGCAGGGTCCGAAGGGCAAGCTACGGCAGCCGTTGCCGGAAGGCATCGGGTTCGAAGTCGACGGAGACCAGCTGCATGCACGTACGCTACGGGACGACCCGGATCTCGGCAAGTTCCATGGTCTGGCGCGGAGCCTGGTGGCGAACGCGGTGCATGGCGTCACCGAGGGTTTCAAGAAGGAGCTCGACATCGTCGGCGTCGGGTACCGCGCGGAGCTGAAGGGCAAGCAGGTGCATTTCGCGCTTGGCTACTCGCACCCGGTGGTATTCGACATCCCGCAGGGGATCGACGTCGTTGTCGACAAGCAGACGCACATCACCGTCACCGGCATCGACCGCCAGGCGGTCGGCCAGGTGGCCGCGAACATCCGCCGGCTGCGCAAGCCGGACCCGTACAAGCAGAAGGGCGTACGCTACACCGGTGAAGTGCTGAAGAAGAAGGCCGGCAAGACGGGGGCCAAGTAGCTATCAGCTGTCAGCCGACAGCTCTCAGCGGGAGAGCACCGGACTGAGAGCTGAGAGCTGAGAGCTGAGAGCTATGAAAATCACCACGACGAAAGACCGGCGCAAGCGGATCTCGCTGCGGCAGCGGAAGCGGATCTCGGGCACGGCGGACCGTCCACGATTGCGCGTATTCCGGAGCGTGTCGCACATCTATGCCCAGGTGATCGACGACATGACGGGGACGACGATCGCCTCGGCGGCCAGCACCGAGCCGACGCTGAAGGCCGCGGCCGTCGAGGGCTCGAGCGGTGGGAACCGGGCGGGGGCCCAGGCGCTCGGCAAGACCATCGCCGAACGGTTGCTGGCCAAGGGGATCAAGCGGGTCGTCTTCGACCGCGGCGGCTATCTGTATCACGGGCGCATACGCGCGGTCGCCGACGCGGCGCGCGAAGCGGGGCTGGAATTTTAGGGAAGCCGTCAGCCATCAGCCGTCAGCTCTCAGCCAGAGAGCACCGTGCTGAAAGCTGAAAGCTGAAAGCTGAAAGCTGAAAAACATGTTTGAATCTCGCGAAAAGATCGATGCGTCGCAGCTGGACCTGAAGGACACCGTGGTCAACATCAGCCGGGTGACCAAGGTGGTCAAGGGCGGCAAGAACCTGAGCTTCAGCGCGCTGGTCGTCGTCGGGGACGGCCACGGCGTAGTCGGCTTCGGCGTGGGCAAGGCGAAGGAAGTGCCGTCCGCGATCAAGAAGGGCATCGAGTCGGCGAAGAAGTCGCTGATCCGGGTGCCGCTGCAGGGGTCGACCGTGCCGCACCCGGTCCTTGGCCGCTTCGGCGCGGGGCAGGTGCTGTTGAAGCCGGCGCCCGATGGCACCGGCATCATCGCCGGCGCCGGCGTCCGCGCGGTCGTCGAGTCCTGCGGGATTTCCAACGTGCTGACCAAGTCGATCGGCTCGGCCAACCCGCACAACGTCGTCCGCGCGACCTTCCAGGCATTGAGCGAGTTGAAGGATCCGAAGCTAATCCGGCGCCTCCGCGGGAAAGAAGAAGAAGACGGGGATACCGAAACGGTGGTGGCCAATGGCTAACAAGCGCGCAACGAAGCCGGCTGAAGGCACGCGCGTCAAGGTGACGCTGGTCAAGAGTCCAATCGGCTTCAACAAGAACCAGGCGAAGGTCGTGGAGGGCATGGGCCTCCGCCGCATCGGCCACAGCGTCGAGCTGCTCGATACGGACTCGACGCGCGGCATGATCCTCAAGGTGCGACACTTGGTGGCGGTGGAATAACAATCATGAATCTCTCAGATCTGCGTCCCCCCAGGGGGGCCAAGCATTCGAAGAAGCGCGTGGGCCGCGGCCAGGGCTCCGGCCAGGGCGTGCAAGCCGGGCGGGGCCACAAGGGCGCCAAGTCGCGCTCGGGTTTCAAGCACAAACGCGGCTTCGAAGGCGGCCAGATGCCGCTGCACCGACGGGTGCCGAAGCGCGGCTTCACGAACATCTTCCGCGAGGAGTTCGACGTGGTGAATCTCGATACCCTCTCGGAGCGATTCGAGAAGGGAACCGAGATCACCCCGGCGCTTCTCAAGGCGCAGGGGCTCGTGAGCCGCAACCAGCGGGTGAAGGTGCTCGGACGCGGTGACGTCACCAAGGCGCTGACCGTGCGCGCGCACAAATTCAGCGGCAAGGCCGCCGAGAAGATTGCCGCTGCCGGGGGCACGGCGGAGGTGCTGGCCTAATCATGATCGACAGCCTGAAGAACATCTTCGCTGTCTCGGACCTGCGCAAGCGCGTGCTGTTCACGCTTGGCTTGCTGGCGGTGTACCGCATCGGGAGCAAGATCCCGACGCCGGGCATCAACCCCGAGGCGCTCGCGCAGCTGATGCAGAGTGCGTCGAGCGGCGTGTTCGGGTTGTACGACATGTTCTCGGGCCAGAACCTGTCGCAGATGACGATCTTTGCGCTGGGCATCATGCCCTATATCAGCGCGTCGATCATCCTGCAGCTGCTGACCGTCGTCTGGCCGTACCTGGAGCGGCTGTCGAAGGAAGGCGAGCTCGGCCGACGCAAGATCACGCAGTACACGCGGTACGGCACCATCGTCCTGGCCGTCGTGCAGGCGCTGGGCATTGCGATCTTCCTGGAGCGGAACACCGACATCGCGGGCGGCCTGCCGCTCGTCTACAACACGGGCTGGCCCTTCCGCCTGATGACGGTGCTCACGCTTACGACCGGCACCGCGTTCGTGATGTGGCTGGGCGAGCAGATCACCGAGCGCGGCATCGGAAACGGGATGTCGCTCATCATCTATGCAGGCATCGTCGTCGGTCTGCCTGGTGCCGTGTTCCTGACCCTCGAACAGCTGCGGACGGGGCAGATCGGTCTCCTGACGCTCGCGTTCCTGATCCTGCTGATGACCGGGGTCATCGCAGCGATCGTTTTCGTCGAACGTGGCCACCGGCGCGTGACCGTCCAGTACGCCAAGCGGGTGGTCGGGCGCCGCCAGTATGGCGGCTCGAGCACGCACATCCCGCTCAAGGTGAACACGGGTGGGGTCATTCCAGTCATCTTCGCGTCGTCGATTCTGGCGTTTCCGGCGACGTTCGCGCCGATGCTGGACATCAACAATCCGGTGCGACGCGGGCTGGATCAGATCGGGATGGGGATGCCCCTGCACGACCTGCTCTACGTGGCGGGTATCATCTTCTTCTGCTACTTCTACACGGCGATCATCTTCAATCCCGATGACGTCGCCGAGAACATGCGGAAATACGGCGGCTTCATCCCGGGAATCCGACCGGGCAAGCGGACCGCCGAGCACATCGACACGATCCTGACCCGCATCACGCTGGTCGGCGCGATCTACCTGGCGATGGTCGCCATCCTGCCGCAGTTCCTGATCTCGGGATTCAAGGTGAATCAGATCCCGGTGATCGGCGAACGGCTCTATGCGGCGCTGCCGCGGTTCTTCACCGACGGCCTCGGGGTGCAGTTCTTCTTCGGCGGCACGTCGCTGCTGATCATCGTCGGCGTTGCCATGGACACCGTTCAGCAGGTCGAGTCGCAGCTGATCATGCGGCACTACGACGGGTTCATGAAGAAGGCACGTATCCGCGGGCGGCGTGGGTAGCCACGTGACTCACGGTGCCGACCGGCAGGCGTTGAACGTCGTGATGCTTGGCCCCCCGGGAGCCGGCAAGGGCACGCAGGCCGAGCGCCTGGCGAAGACTCAGGGCCTGCCGAAGATCTCGACCGGGGACATTCTCCGCGAGGCTGTCCAGGCCGGCACGGACCTCGGCTTGGTCGCACGCACGACGATGGAGGCGGGCATTCTGGTCGGCGACGACGTGATGATCGGAATCGTGCGGGAGCGGCTCGACCGGGAAGACGCGCGGCGCGGGTTCGTGCTGGACGGATTTCCGCGAACGGTGGTGCAGGCTGCGGCGCTCGACGCCATGGTCGACGGCCGTGGACCGCTCGTCGTGCTCGACATCGTCGTGCCGGAAGACGTGCTGGTCCGCCGCCTCGCCACCCGGCGGATCTGCAGCAGGTGCGGGGTCAATGCGGCGGTGGAATGGACCGGCGACTGTCAGAAATGCGGCGGCAGTCTGATCGCCCGGATCGACGACGGTGTCGAAATCGTGCGGGAGCGGCTCAAGATCTTCCTGCGGCAGACCAAGCCGCTGGTCGATTACTACTCGACGCGGTCGACGTTCCGGTCGATCGACGGGAACCAGCCTCCCGATGTGGTGACGGCCAGGATCGGCTCGGCAATGGACGAGGCCTGCCGGAGCGCCCGGCTGTGATCGTGTGCAAGTCGGCGGGGGAGATCCAGAAGATGCGCGCGGCCAGCGGGCTCGTCGCGGACGTGCTCGCGGAGCTCGCCGGCATGGTCGGTCCGGGCGTGTCGACGCTGGACCTGGATCTGGCGGCCGAGCGGCTGGTGCGGGCGGGGGGAGCGGAACCGGCGTTCAAGGGATATCGTGGGTATCCCGCCACCCTGTGCGCATCGGTGAACGAGCAGGTGATCCACGGGATCCCGTCGAAGCGGCCGCTGATCGAAGGGGACATCATCTCGCTCGACATGGGCGTGAAGATGAACGGATTTTTCGGTGACTCGGCGGTGACGGTGCCGGTCGGGCGGGTCTCGGACGAAGCGCAGCTGCTGCTCCGCGTGACCCAGGAGTCGCTCGACAAGGGGATCGAGCAGGTCCGCCTCGGGGGGCGGGTGTCTGATATCGGCCATGCGATCCAGCAGCACGTCGAGGCCGCGGGATTTTCAGTGGTTCGTGAGTTCGTGGGCCACGGCATCGGGGCGTCGTTGCACGAAGAGCCGCAGATTGCCAACT
>JACDBQ010000375.1 GCA_013694845.1 Acidobacteriota bacterium | reverse complement strand
ATCCCAGGTCGGGCGCCGGCTCGTTGGATGCGTCGTAATGGCCGGAGACACGCGCCTGGTAGATCTCGAGTGCACGGGCGAGAGACGCCGGGTCGTTCGAGAAGTCATGGAGAACCCGGATGCCGCCATCGAGAACATAGAGAGCGGTACGATCGTCGGGACGCAGACCCCGGAGGTACCGCGCGATGTGCTCCCGCCCGAACCATTGGCTGTCGAAGCTGGCATTCAGGCGGTCCAGCAGGATGACGGTGGCGGTGCCGCTGCTATCGGGCAACGCATTGCTGAAGGTGTTCACGGCGCTCCGGTCAGTCGCGGATGCCACCGGCTGGCTGGGAGCCGTACGCAGGTCGCGGACCTCGAAGAAGCGGATTTCCTGTGGCACCCCGTCTTCGGTGACCGTGAAGTCGCCCTGGGTGAGGCCGGTCACCGGCTTGCCCGCACGGTCGGTGACGATCACCGGCACTTCGATCAGGCGGGTGGCGCTGCGGAAAGTCTGTCGCGGCTGCGCCGACACCTGAATCCCGAAGGCTGTCGCCAGACCGATCAGGATCAGGCGCCGTACGATGGGTGTGCTGGTCATCGGTCCTCCGACCCGGTGCTGGCGCGGCGGGTTGGCGCCTCGGTTTTAGCGGCAAACCGCACAAAGTCAAAACGGAAATCAACCCCGCGACCTGCGCGTGCAACCGGCGGTCGTACCCACGTTAGACTGCGATGTGCCTGAGTTGCCTGACGTCGTCGTATACCTCGAAGCGCTGGCGCCGCGAGTGCTCGATCAGCCTCTGCGGCGGTTCCGGGTCGGCAATCCCTTCATCGTGCGGACGATCGATCCGCCTCCGGCTGACTTCGACGGACGACGGGTGACGGCGTTGCGCCGCCTGGGCAAACGGCTCATCTTCGGCTTTGACGGTGAGCTGTTTCTCGTTCTGCACCTGATGATCGCCGGGCGGCTGCGCTGGCGCGATCCGGGCGCGGCGATTCCTCGAAAGTCAGGAATGGCGGCGTTCGACTTTCCGGGCGGGACCCTGCTGCTCACCGAGGCGGGATCGAAGCGTCAGGCCTCCATTCATCTGGTTCGAGGCGCCGCCGGACTGGCAGAGTTCGACCGGGGCGGCATGGAAGTGCTCGAATCCGATCTGCCGTCGTTCGCCGAACGGCTGACGCGCGACAATCACACCCTGAAACGTGCGCTGACGGATCCCACGATCCTCAGCGGGATCGGGAATGCCTACTCGGACGAGATCCTCCACGCCGCGAAGCTCTCACCGATGAAACAGACACGGCAACTGACAGAGGCGGAGACCGCCCGGCTGCACGTCGCCGTGATCCAGACGTTAGGCGGCTGGATCACCCGCACGCGCCGCGAAATCGGGGAGGGCTTTCCCGAGAAGGTCACGGCCTTCCGCGACGGGATGGCGGTGCACGGTCGCTACGATCAGCCGTGTCCCGTCTGCGGCTCGCCCGTTCAGCGGATCGTATACGCCAGCAACGAGTGCAACTATTGCGCGACCTGCCAGACCGACGGACGATTGCTGTCGGATCGCGCCCTCTCCCGGCTCCTGCGGCAGGACTGGCCGAAGACGGTCGAAGAGATGGAACGTCGCAGAGGGTAGCCGTCACGGGCGGCCGTCCCGGACCGACACTCTTCCTCACAGTTCTTCACACGGCGCTCACGACATCGGGATGCGGCCACCGCTAATGTGGCGGCATGTCTCGCCCACAGGCTGCGCCCTACCCGGCGGAGCTGATTCACCTTCGGCCGACGGATCGTGCGGGTTTCCTGGTAGTCGGATCGGCGCTGGCCGGGACGGCTCTGGCGGTAACCCTCTCGGTGATCGGGGGGTGGGGCACCTGGCTCGCCGGGCAGGCCCTGCTGGCCGTGCTGCTGGTCCAGTGGTTCGTGATCCTGCACGAATGTGGTCACGACACGCTGTTCCGCACGCGGCGGTATCACGCGGTCGCCGGGCGGCTGGCGGCATTCTTTTCGCTGATTCCTTATCACGCATGGACACGGGTCCACGGCCGGCACCACAAGTGGACCGGGTGGCAGGACCTCGACCCCACGACCGAATCACTCGTCCCGCGTCCACTCAGCCGGGCCGAGCGGACGATCGTCAACGTCTGCTGGCGGCTGTGGATCCCGCTGTTCTCCGTCCTCTACCGGGCGACCAATTACTGGCACCTGGCCCGGCTGTTCCGGATGTTTCCCCAACGGTCCGACCGGGTAGCGATCGTACGCGACGCGGTCGCGCTGCTCACGATCTACGCGATCGTCCTGATCTCGTTCGGGCCCGGTGTGGTGCTGCGGGTCGCCGGTCTCGCGCTTCTCGCCAGTCTGGCGATCGAAGACCTCCTGCTTCTGAGCCAGCACACCCACGTGCCGCAGAACGTCAGTCACGGCGCGGGAGTCAAACCGTTCCCCGCGATCGAGCAGGAATCCTTCACCCGATCCCTTCGACTGCCTGACGCCGCGTCCGCGTTCGTCCTGCACTTCGATGCCCACGAGCTGCACCACATGTATCCGTTCGTGCCCGGCTACAGCCTGCGCCGGATTGCCTACAAACCCGAAAACGAGATCGGCTGGTGGCGATGGGTCCGGGGCGCGAAGAAGCTGCGCGGCGACGTCCTGCTCTTCCAGAACCGCCTCCAATCGGGGAACGACCTGTGACGCGCGTGGATCCACAGGCCGCATCGGTGTTCGTGCTGGTGGCGTTTACGCTCGCGGGGGCTGCCCAGACCGCGTGGTTCGCGGCCCCGTTGTCCAGGGCATTCGCCATTCCACTCGACCGCGGATTGCGAGTCCGGGGCCGGCGCATCTTCGGCGCCAACAAAACGGTCCGCGGGTTCGTCGTCATGGTACCGGCGGCAGCGTTGGCCTTCGTGCTGCTGGCCGCGCTTGCGGCTGACGCGGCGCGCGCGTGGCTCTGGCCGGTCGCGCTTCCCTGGTATGCGCTGCTCGGCGCCTGGGCGGGCTTCGGCTTCATGGCCGGTGAGCTGCCGAACTCGTTTCTCAAACGGCAACTCGACATCGGACCAGGATCCGCCCCGCGCGGTGCTGTCGCGGCGACTCTGCACTTTCTCCTCGACCGACTGGACTCCGGCGTCGGTATGCTCGTCGCCCTGAGTCTTGCCGTCGAAGTTCCGTGGCTGACGTGGGTTTATGTGTTAACCGCAGGTCCGTTCATCCATTGGACGTTCAGTCTGCTGATGTTCCGTCTCGGGCTCAAGCAAAGGCCGGCATGAATGTTCTCCCGCTCAGTGAAGCTGTCGAACACCGCGTCGCAGGCGGCAAAGCCGCGAATCTCGCGCGGCTGATCGCCTCCGGCGCGCCGGTGCCCGATGGCTTCGTCCTGACCAACGCCGCCCTCCAGCATTTCGTGGCCGAGCAGGAAGGGCTGCCACCCGACGTCGAACTGGACGTCGTCGCGGCATGGCTGCGTCTCTCGCCGGGGCCGGTCATCGTCCGGAGCTCCGCGGTCGGCGAAGACTCGAGCGAGGCGTCGTTCGCCGGACAACTGGACTCGGTACCCGGCGTCACCAGCGAAGCGGACCTGCGCGCCGCGATCATGCAGGTCTGGGAGTCGCAGTGGTCGGCGCGCGTTCTCGCCTACCAGTCCGCGCGGGCGACCTACCTCGCCGGGATGGCGATCGTCCTCCAGCGGCAGGTCGACGCCCGGGTGTCGGGCGTCCTCTTCACGCAGTCCCCCACCTCGCCGTCCCACATGCTGCTCGAATACTGCGAGGGGCTCGGCGAAGCCTTGGTGTCAGGGGCCGTGAATCCGGGCAGGATCACGATCGCGAGACGAGATTTCCGCTGGAAGCACGACTCTCCGCCTGAGCAGCGTTTCCCCGGGGAAGCGCTGCTCCTGAACGACGTCCAGGTATCCGCGCTCGCGGGCCTCGCGCTGAACATCGAGCGGACTTTCGGCGCCGCACAGGACATCGAGTGGACGATCGACGCGCAGGGCACGCTCTGGGTGGTCCAGTCCCGCCCGATCACAACCCTGACCGCCCCGGCGGACCCGTCCGACCATTCGCGCCCTCCGGACCCGATCCCGCTCGTCGCCTGGTCGAATGCCAACGTCAACGAGAACTTCCCGCAGCCGATCTGTCCGCTGCTCTACTCGGTTGCGCGTGCCGGGTATTACCACTACTTCCGCAATCTCGGCCGCGCGTTCGGCGTCGCGGAACGCAGACTGACGGCGATGGAACCGGCGCTGCGGCAGATCATCGGGGTCCATGGCGCGCGGATGTACTACAACCTCACGAGTATCCACGGGGTTCTTCGGTCCGTCCCGTATGGCGATCTCCTGGCTGCCTGGTTCAACCAGTTCGTCGGAGCTGACGACAGTGAGGCTGACGTCCATGAGGCGAAGCCGCCACGCGCCTACCAGGCGTTCGAGGTGGCCGTCATTGCGGCGAAGACCACGTGGCAGTACGTGTTCCTGACGAAACGAGTCGAGGAGTTCGAACGGACGGTGGACCGTTTCGCCTTACAGACACATCCGGCAGGCCTCGGGGCGAGATCGCAGGCGGCATTGCATGCCGATCTCCGCGCTTTCATGGACATCCGGTGCAACCGGTGGAAGAACGCGTCGCTGGCGGACGCCGGCTCGATGGTCTGTTACGGGCTGCTGCAGCGACTGCTCGCGCGTGCGTTTCCCGCCGCCGACCAGCAGGCGCTGCACAACACGCTGCTCAAGGCACTGCCGGACCTGGTGAGCAGCAGGCCGGCCCTCGAGATGTGGCAACTGTCTCGCATCATCCGAGGCAATGATGCGCTGCACCGTCTCATGAGAGACGCGGACGCCGGCGACGCCCTCGAACAGATCGAGGCGGACAGCCGCTTCACCGAATTCCGGACAGCGCTCACGACATACCTGGACGACTGGGGATTCCGCTGCTCTGCCGAGCTGATGCTCACCGTCCCCAGTTTTCAGGAGGATCCGGCGCCGCTCGTCGACCTGCTGCGCGCCTACGCCGGGATGGACGGCGAATCGCCGGCGGACCTGCTCCGGCGGCAGACGGATGAACGCGTCCGTGAGACGGCGCAGGTGCTCCGTGACTTGCGCCAGCGGCGCGCGTGGTGGATGCCCGTCAGCCCGTCGGCGCTCGTGGTTGGGACCATCCTCCGATGGACGCAGCGCTCGATCCAGCTTCGGGAGCGCGCCCGCCTGAAGCAGGCGCTGCTCTACAGCCGTCTCCGTCGTGTCGCGCTGGCTCTGGGACAGCGTCTCGCCGGGTCGGGACGGCTGCAGGAGCCGGACGACATCTTTTTCCTCGGTGTCGAGGAGATCGACCTGATCGCATCCGGCGGTGAGATGTTTCCGGACCACATTTCCCGGCTG
>JACDBQ010000344.1 GCA_013694845.1 Acidobacteriota bacterium | reverse complement strand
CAACCGACCCAGGCGATTATTTATAAAAACACCATCCGCGAGCACAAGAAGAGGCTTGCCGGGCTGAAGGTCGCCATCATCGGGGACCTGCTCCACAGCCGCGTCCTGCGGTCGAACCTGCTGCTCTTGAAAACCATGGGGGCGGAAGTCTGGACCTGCGGCCCGGCCACACTGATCCCGGTCGGTCTCGACCGTCAGGGCGCCCGGGCCACGACATCGATCGACGCGGCGATCGACGGCGCCGACGTCGTCATGATGCTGCGGATCCAGCAGGAGCGGATGCAGGGGCATTTCATTCCGTCCGTACGGGAGTACTTTTCCCTGTTCGGCCTGACCCGCGCCCGCCTGCGCCGGGCTGCGGCGGATGTCATCGTGATGCATCCCGGACCGATGAACCGTGGCGTGGAGATTGATTCCGAGGTGGCGGACGGCCCGGGCTCCGTCATCCTCGAGCAGGTATCGAATGGCGTCGCCGTTCGCATGGCTGTGTTGTATCTGCTGGCCGGCCGTGACGGCGCCGAGGGCGAAGGATAACGTGGCGAAGCTCATCGTGAAAGGTGGACGTGTCATCGACCCGGCGACCGGCGTCAATGGCATCTTCGACGTGCTGATCGCCGACGGGCTGATCCACCGGGTCGGTAGGGACCTGCCGGCGGATGGTGCGGAAGTCTTCGCGGTGCCGGCTGGCGCGATCGTGGCGCCGGGTTTCATCGACATTCACGTGCACCTGCGGGAGCCCGGGCAGGAGCACAAGGAAACGGTGGCCACGGGTCTCGCGTCCGCGGTCGCCGGCGGGTTTACGGCGGTTGCGTGCATGCCCAATACGGACCCGGTGAACGACCACCCCGGGATCACGCAATTCATCCTGACCAAGGCGGGGGACGCGCGGCTCGCCCGCGTCTACCCGATCGGGGCGGTCTCGGTCGGATCCCGCGGAGACCAGCTCGCCGAGCTTGGCGAACAGAAAGCGGCTGGATGTGTCGCCTTCACCGATGACGGCCGTCCGGTCGCGACGGCGCTCTTGATGCGCCGCGCACTGGAGTACGCCGGGATGCTCGGCGTGCCGATCATCGACCATTGTGAAGATTCGTCCCTCAAAGGGGATGGGGTGGCGCACGAAGGGGTCTACGCGTCGGCACTCGGTCTGCGCGGCATCCCTGGGGTCGCCGAATCGCTGATGGTCGAGCGCGACGTCGCCCTGGCCGAGCTCACGGATGCACACGTCCATATCGCGCACATGAGCGCCCGCCAGTCGATCCGCGCGGTGCGCGCCGGGAAGGCGCGCGGCGTCCAGGTGACGTGCGAGGTGGCGCCGCATCACTTCACGCTCACCGACGAAGCGCTCGACGGACCGATCAAGTACGACACCAATCTGAAGATGAATCCGCCGCTTCGCGAGGCCGCCGACCGCGACGCGATGCTCGAGGGAATCATCGACGGCACGGTCGACGTGATCGCAACCGATCACGCCCCGCACCACGCGGACGAAAAAATGGTCGAATTCGACCGCGCTCCGTTCGGCATCGTCGGCCTCGAGACCGCCGTGCCGATCGTTTTCGATCGGCTGGTCCACCCGGGCAGGATCTCCCTGTCGCGGATGGTCGAGCTCCTGTCGATCAATCCCGCGCGAGTCTTGAACCTGCCGGGCGGGACCCTGGCGGAGGGGTCCCCCGGAGATGTCACGATCCTCGCGCCGGACATGAGGGTGACGGTGCGAGCGAGCCAGCTCCGCTCCAGGTCCAAGAACACCCCGTTCGACGGATGGGAATTCCGCGGCGGAGTACTCGCCACCATCGTCGCGGGGCGGGTCGTCTTTCGAAGCTCAGAGCTCAGAACATAGAGCTCAGAACCGAGAACGCTTTGGAACCTCCTGGGAACCGTTTGGAACCCTTGGAATCAAGAGTACATGAACCGAAAAGACGAGCTGCACCGACAGGCGTTGAAAACGCTGCACGACGCGGGAGTGTTGATGCGTGACGGGCACTTCGACTACGGCAACGGTTTTCATGGGCGGGTTTACGTGAACCCCCATCAACTGTTCCGTTATCCCTCCACGATCTGGCGTCTCGCGCAGGATCTGCTGGACGTGCTGCCCGGCGACCTGCTACAGCAAACCGAAGTCGTCGCCGGCCCCGCCACCGGCGGCGCGCTGCTCGCGCACACGGTTGCCGGGCTCCTGGACGGGCGTCGGGCGCTGACCCACGCCCCCTGCAGCTTTGCGCCGTTCACCATCATCGATGGCAACGCCGTACTCAAGACGTTCTACGCCCAGCAGATGGTCGGCCGCCGGGTGCTGCTGACAGACGACGTGCGGAACACGGGCAAGACGTTCGAACAATGCGCCGCACTCGTGAGAAAGGCTGGCGGCACCGTGCTCGCGACGGTGGAGATCTGTGACCGCATGGAGGCGCTCGCCGACGCCGGCGTGCCCAACTACGCCCTTGCGGAGTATCGCGCGCCGGAGAATCATCCCGCCGCGCAGTGTCCGATGTGCAGGGCGGGCGACCCCGTGACCAGGTTCTGAGCCCGACGGCCGTGCGCACACCGGCGAGCAGGAACGTCGCCTTGTCGGCCCGGCTCGATGCACTGTACGGCGACTACAACCGCGAGGAGTCGGCGACCGATCCGGTGCATCTGGTGCGTCCCTACAGCGCGCCCGCGGATCGGGAGATCGCGGGATTCTGCGCCGCGGCGCTGGCTTTCGGTCGCGTAGGCAGCGTCATCAACTCGATCGCGACGCTGTTCACGATCATGGGACCGGGACCGGCCGAGTACGTGCGCGCATTCGATCCCGCGGCGCCCCACGAACCGCTGCGCGCGATGGTCCACCGCTGGACTCGCGGCGTGGATCTCGTCGCACTGCTGTGGATCCTGCGGCAGATCCTCGAGCGGCACGGAAGCATCGAGGCCTTCTTCGCGCACGGTCATCTTCCGGAGCACGAAGATGTCGGTCCGGCGCTGGACAGCTTTTCAACCCGGGCGCTCGCGCTCGATATGCGCAGGGCCTATGGGACGCTGCCGAAGCGAGCCGGCGTCTGCTATTTCTTTCCTCGGCCTTCGGCCGGCAGTGCGTGCAAGCGGCTCAACCTCTACCTGCGCTGGATGGTCCGCCGTGACGAGATCGATCTCGGGGTCTGGACACGCATTCCTGCGTCCAAGCTCGTGGTGCCGCTCGATACCCACATCATTCGTGTGGGTCAGTGCCTGCGGTTGACCAGCTACCGAGCCGCTGGCTGGAAGATGGCATCCGACATCACGTCGTCGCTGCGCAGGCTCAATCCGTCCGATCCTGTCCGATTCGATTTTTCGCTTTGCCACCTCGGGATGATGAATGCCTGCGGGTTCGGTAGAGCGCAGGGAGATGCCCAATGTCCACTCCGGGGACTGTGCCGACCGCGCGCACGCTCATTGGCGTCGCGATCGCGAGCGCGGCGCTAGCTGTGGTCGCCGGCGGGGCGTGCGGCTACACCGTCGGGATGCGCGCGGCCGACCCGGCGCGCGAAGTGATGGCTTCCTCGCCCCCATCGGGCGGTCGCGTCGCCTTCGTTCGCGAGGCGCCGTGCGGCCAGGGGCGCTGCCAGACGCTCTGGCTCGGGGCGACGAAAGACGAGGCACGCGAAGTGGCGACCCTCGGCGGGCGGGAGCAGTGCGAAGGCATCGCGTGGTCGCAGGACGGCTATCGGATGGGCTTTCTGGTGAACGGTTACGAGCTGCGCGTGTTCGACTCGGAGCCGCGAACGAAAGTCGCGCAGGTGAACCTGATCGAGCCCGATGGCATTCCATCGTCACGCATCGCGCGCGGGATAACGTTCTCGGCGAATGGCGCCGCCGTCACGTTTGATGACTGCCCGAGATGGACATCGGGCTGCCGTTCGGGCTTGGCTGGGATCCGATAAAATCCCAGATCTGCGTGAGGTTTGTGAGAGAGGAACTATCTCCACGCACTCCGCACGACGTCCTCGTACACGCCGAGCGTGTCGGTCACCATGCGCTCGGCACTGAACTGTGCGCTCACCAGCGATAGCCCTGCGTCGCCCATTCGCGCGCGGAGGCCTTCATCCTTCAGCAGCCTGACAATTGCGTCAGCCATCGCCTGGTGATCGCGCGGTGGCACGAGGATGCCCGTCTGGCCGTCGATGATCACTTCAGGGATGCCGCCGGCGGTTGTCCCTACGACCGGCTTTCCGCAGGCCATGGCATCCAGGATTGACGTCCCCAAGCCTTCCGTAATAGAGCTCATCGCAAAGATGTCGAACGCCTTGTGAATAGCCAGGATGTCGGGACGGAAACCGGCGAGGATGACGTGTTTCTCGAGCGCGAGATGCTTGATCAGGTGCTCCAGCGTCTCGCGCAGGTCCCCTTCGCCGGCGATCACGAACCGTGCGTCGGGCACTTGCCGGACGACGAGAGCAGCGGCCTCGATCAGGTGTTTCTGCCCTTTGTGTGCGACCAGTGCCGCCACATTGCCCACCACCGGCGACCCGTGCGGCAGCCAGAACTCTTCGTGCAGAGCCGCAGGGACGGCGGCCGCGACGCGAGCGAGATCGATACCTTCGTGGACCGTCACGGTTCGCGCTTCGGGGATGCCGTCCGACACGACCATCCGGCGGATCGCGTCGGACGCGCAGATGAAGCGATCCACCTGGTCGTACTTCCACCGCGAAAGCGCGTTCCCCTTCAGACGGAAATCCACGCGACGCGCGGCCACCAGCGGGGCGCGCTTGGGCTGAGTGCTCATCGAGAGCGCCAGCGCCGACATGGCAACGGCGTGAGGGTCATGGGCGTGGACGACGTCGGGCCTCAATGCCTTGATCGCGCGCGCGAGACGCCACGCGGCGGCGAGGTCCATCTCGGTCCTTGGCGCCAGCGGGAGGAAGTCCAGTCCTTCGTCCGCGCGTCTGCGCAACTCGCCGTCGGGATGCGCGACCAGCATGGAGCGATGCCCGGCCGATCGCATCCCGAGCACGGTGACGAGGACCTGGTTCTGCCCGCCCCGCCAGGTCCGCGCGGTATCGACGTGGAGGGAAAACATCAGGGGCGCGGCTCGGAGCGGCGCTGGCGCTCCCAGAGCTTCGCGAGCTTCAGAAAGACGTAATAGGAGTTCAGGATCGAGATGATGAGGCCGTGCGTGCCGTCCTTGAACCCGGCGCGCAGGATGTAGTTGCGAAGGAACGCGAAGATCGGCTGCCCCAGGACGGTTGCGAAATTGGTGCGCCGGCCTTCCCTGCTCCACCCGTCGGCGATGAGCGTCGTGTAGGCATCGATCTTCGCCAGGTGATGCGAGATGTCGCGGTAGGCATAATGTTCGAGCTCTCCGGCGAGCACCGACGGCCTGCCCTCGCGGAGCTGAAAGGACTCGTGGATCGCCAAGCCGTTCCAGCGTCCGGCGCGGCGGTCGTACAGGCGTAACTGGTAGTCTGGAAACCAGTCCGTCGAACGGATCCACCGGCCAAGGTAGTGGCTGACGCGCCGCACCCGGTAACCACGCGCCTCCGGCGTCTGCCGCAGCACCGCGCGGATCTCGGCTGCCAGCCGCGGTGTTACGCGCTCGTCGGCGTCCATCGAGAGTACCCAGTCATGGGAAGCCTCGTCGGCCGCAAAATTCTTCTGCTCGCTGTAGCCTGGCCACCCGCGGATGATCACCCGGGTCGCGTTCGCGCGCGCGATCTCCGCCGTACCATCCGAACTTCCGGAGTCCACGACGATGATCTCGTCGGCCCAGGCGACCGAGTCCAGTGCGGCGGCGATGTGTGCGGATTCGTTGTAGGTGATGACCGTGACGGTCAGCTTCACGCAGCGAGTTTAGCTTACTCACGGCTGACGATTGCGGATCGCGCAGTCGCCAATCCGCAATCGATTACCGGCCCCCGACCGGCGCCTGTTGCACGGCCTGGAAGTCGACGAGCGCGCGGTTGTAGTCGATCAGCGCCCGCAATTCGTTCTGCTTGGAGCTGTCGAGATCGCGCTGCGCCTGGAACAACTGGAACGTGGTCGACAAGCCGACCGTCACCCGTTTCTCCTCGGCTTCCAGCCGGCGTTCGGCGAATTCGCGGGCCTTCCGCGTCGCATCGACTCGCTGCTGGCTGGTGCTCACCTGTCGTCCCGCATTGCGCACGGCCGCCGTGACGTTCACTTCGAGCTCCTTGATGCCGTTCAATTCCTGCTCGCGCTGCAACCGGGCGGACGCGAGACCAGCATCGGCAGTGCTGGTGCCGATCGGGTAGTTGACTTGCAGCTGGACGCTCCAGGTTCTGAAGTTGTTGCCGAAGACATCCCGCAGCGCGTCCGAAAAACTGCGCTGCGACTGAGTGAGGACGGGAGGCGGGAAGCCAGGGCCGAACTCGAAGGATGTGCCGGCAAGCCCCTGTGTGTTGTAGTTCGCGATCAGGTTCACGTCCGGCAGCCGCTGGTTGCGCGAGTAGTCGAGGGTGATCTGGGATGACTCGAGCCGCTTACGCGCCTGCGCGATGTCAGTCCGGTTCGCGAGGGCGCCCTGCACCGCCGCCTCGACGTCGACCGGCTGCGCCGCCAAGGTCGGCCGCTCGGTCGGGATCAGCCGCGTGGTCCAGAAGTCGGGCTGTTGTGGATTCAGGATCAGCGTCCGCAGGTTATCTTCGAAACTCTTGATGTTCGCCTCGGCGATGATGACCGCCTCTTCTCGCTGGGCGACCTCCGCCTGCGCTTCGAGAATGTCGATCTGCGCCATGGTCCCGACTTCGACGCGCCGCTCGTTCTGCCGCAAGGACTGACGGGAGAGTTCGAGCGACCCGCTCGCCACATCCAGCTGACCCAGCGCACCGATCAGGTCGAAATACGCGCTTCGGACGATGCGCTCGGTGGACGTCAACTGCTGCCGCAGCTGCAGGTCTGCGATCTCCTCGTTCTTGCGCGCAATCATCACCTGCTGCCGCGTGGCATCGATCAGGAAGTTGCGCAGCAGCGGCTGGGTGTAGGCGGCCGACAGATTCGACCCCAGCTGCGGATTGAAGCTGGATGTGAAATTGACCGCCTGGCGGGACGCATCCAGCGAGACGCTGTAACGACCGCCACCCCAGGGCACCACCTGCTGCACTCCGAAATTCGTCTGGAAGCGCTCCGAGGTGGTGGCGTCGGCCGACCCTCCGCTCGCAAGGAAGTCCGGGGGGGACGTGGCACTCCGGGTCTGCGTGGTCGAAAACAGGGTGGGCACGAACGCGCCGCGGGCCTCCGCCACCCCGTAGGTGCCGATCTGGGGGCCCAGCCTGGCGGACTGCACACCGAGGTTGTTCTCGAGCGCCATGCGCACGGCATCGTCGGCCGAGAGCCGCAGTTCCGGCCCGGCTGGGCGCGAGGCCGGAGCCGGTGCCTGAGCCGGCATGGCCGGCTGCGCGCTCACTGGCGGCTGCACCCCTTGCTGTTCGGATGCGAACACCTGCCGGCCGGATGCGAACAGGCAGACGGCGACGGTCGCGGCCGCGCCAACTGCAAGACGAGGCGATATCTGTTGCTTGAAACCCATTGCCCGTGTCTCCACTTCGAATCTGGGAATTGCTGGCGACCCTAAAACAGCAAGAAGTCCGCCCGGCCTTTTTGACCTGGACGGAGGGCGATCGACGACGTTTACGGACAGGTATACTGATCGCCGCTAGGCCGCCGACCGCCCAATTACACGCACCGAAGGATTAGACGTCGATGAACCGATTCCGTGTTGGTATCGCGGCCGCTTTTCTGGCAGCCGTCTCGATCTCCTCACCGACAGCACAGACAATGCCCCCGGCGTCAGCCGTAAAGGCCGGATCGACCGTCCCGTCACAGTCGTCTCCCGACCGCCGGGCCGCCGTTGAGATGACGATCGACAGCATCATGCGCGGGCCCGACCTGGTCGGTTATCCCCCGAGCGGGCTCCGCTGGTCGGGCGACTCCAGCAAGCTCTATTTCGAATGGCGCAAACCCGGTGAAGAGGAGTCGTCGACCTATGTGGTCGACAAGGGCAGCGGCGAGCCCAGGAAGCTGTCGGAGGCCGAGGCGAAGAATGCCCCTCCGGCCAACGGCCGGTGGGACAAGGCCCGCAAGCGCCTCCTCTTCAACGATGGCGGCGATGTGGTCATCTACGACGTCGCGGCCGGGACACGACGCCAGGTCACCAGGACCGGCGCCGGCGAGGGAAACCCGCGCTGGGCCCGCAACGACACGCATGTCACGTACGTCACTGGTGGCAACCTGTTCATCGTGCCGGTGGACGGGTCCGGAACGCTGGTCACCCAGCTCACCGACGTCATCCAGCGCCGCCAGGAGCCGCGCCCGACCGAGAGCCAGACGTTCATCAAGGACGAGGAACAGAAGCTGCTCGAGGCGGTCCGCGAGCGGGCCGAACAGCGCAAGAAGCGGGAGGACAAAGCCAGGGCCGAGCGCCTGCCGCAGTTCGAGCTTGCCAGCCCGCAGCAATCCGCGACGGACCTGATGCTTTCACCCGACGACACGCAGGTGTTCATCGTGGTCAGCGAACGCCCTGCAGGTGCGAAGAACACGATCGTGCCGAACTACGTGACCGAGAGCGGCTACGTCGAAGACATTCCCGCCCGAACGAACGTCGGTGACACCCAGGATCGACGTCTTCTCGCGATCCTGAATCTGAAAACCGGCAAGTCGGTCTGGGCCGACGGCAGCTTCGCGCCCCCGGTGTCGGCGGGTGAGAAGCCGGCCGCCGCCGGCACCACCGCGCCCGACGGCAAGCCCGGGCGCGCGGCCGAACGCGAGATCCGCTGGTCGGTGCCCAGCGTTTCCCAGGACGGCAAGCTGCTGGTCGCCAGCGCGCGATCGGCTGACAACAAGGATCGCTGGTTCGTTACGCTGGACCCGGCCACCGGGAAGACCAAGGTCATCGACACCCTCCATGACGATGCCTGGATCCGCGAGCTCGGGTTCGGCGGAGCCGGTGTCGAATTCCTGCCCGATAACAAGCGCGTGTGGTTTCTGTCGGAGCGCGACGGGTGGATGCACCTGTACACCCTGGACGTCAGCGCGGATGGTGCGCGCGCCAAGCAGCTGACGGAAGGCAAATGGGAGGTCACGTCCGTGGAGCTTGCGGCGGACGGCCGGAAGTTCTACGTCACGTCCACGGAGAATCATCCGGGCGAACGGCATCTCTACACCGTGCCGCTCGACGGCGGCGCGCGCACGAAGATCACGGCGATGACCGGGTCCAATGACGCCGTGGTCTCGCCCGACGAGTCGACTCTCGGGCTGATCTACTCGTACAGCACGAAGCCGCCGGAGGTGTTCGTGATGCCGAACAAGCCGGGATCGCAGGGGCGGCAGATCACGACGACGCCGACGGCGGAGTGGCGGGCCTTCAAATGGATCGACCCGAAGGTCATCACCTTCAAGGCGCGCGACAGCGTCGAGGTCTACGCACGGCTCTTCACGCCGGAGATGATCGGTGCCCGGCGCGATCCCTCGCGCCCGGCTGTCGTTTTCGTTCACGGGGCCGGGTACCTGCAGAACGCGCACAAGTACTGGTCCACCTACTTCCGGGAGTACATGTTTCACAGCCTGCTCGCCTCGCGCGGCTATGTCGTGCTCGACGTCGACTACCGGGCGAGCTCCGGCTACGGCCGCGACTGGCGGACGGCAATCTACCGGCACATGGGCGGCAAGGACCTCGAAGACATCGTCGACGGCGCGAAGTACCTGGTCGACAAGGAAGGGATCAACGCGAAGCGGATCGGCGTCTATGGCGGCAGCTACGGTGGATTCATCACGCTCATGGCGATGTTCACGACGCCCGATGTCTTCGCCGCTGGGGCGGCTCTGCGACCGGTCACTGACTGGGCGCGCTACAACCACGGCTACACGTCGAACATCCTGAACATCCCCCAGAAGGATGCGGAGGCCTACCGCAAGAGCTCCCCGATCTACTTCGCTGACGGATTGAAAGGGGCGCTGCTGATCCTCCACGGCATGGTGGACGTCAACGTGCACTTCCAGGATTCCGTTCGTCTCGCGCAGCGGCTGATCGAATTGCGGAAAGAGAACTGGGAGATCGCCCCGTACCCCGTCGAGGA
Organism: Acidobacteriota bacterium; assembly: GCA_013694845.1. Taxonomy (GTDB): domain Bacteria; phylum Acidobacteriota; class Vicinamibacteria; order Vicinamibacterales; family 2-12-FULL-66-21; genus JACDCA01. The sequence goes on along the minus strand of JACDBQ010000344.1, from coordinate 653 downwards.
CCACGGCTTCACCGAGGAGACGAGCTGGGCCGACGAGTACAAGCGGATCCTCAAGCTGTTCGAGCAGAACCTGCGCGGACCGTCGACTCGATTCACCGGATCGTCGTCGACGCGGTAGCCGACCGCCGGCAATGACGATCGCACCCGTATTGATGAAAGAAATGTCCGACACCGCGGTTCTGGATCTCTTCAGGCAATCCGGTGCTCTGCTCGAAGGGCACTTCCGGCTGTCGTCTGGGCTGCACAGCCCGCGGTATTTGCAGAGCGCGCTCGTGCTGCAGCACCCGGCGTTCGCGTTTGCGCTCGGCGAGGCGATTGCCTCCCGAGCGCGGAGCCTCGGGGCCACCGTCGTCCTGTCACCGGCGCTGGGCGGGATCGTGATCGGGCAGGAGGCGGCGCGCGCGCTCGGTGTGGCCGTCACCGCCGACCCGGACGCCTGCAAACGCGCCTACCGCCGGTTGGCTCTCGAGCACCATCCCGACGTCGGCGGCGATCCGGACCGGTTCCAGCTCCTCCAACGCGCCTACGAACGATTGGTCGCCGAACACGACGGCCCGCGACCCCCATCGGTCGCACGAGGGACGCCCTCCCGCCCGCCCGTCCCCTTCGTCGACGAGACCGAAGTCGCCGACCTCGGCAGCATCGACTGGGAC
>JACDBQ010000325.1 GCA_013694845.1 Acidobacteriota bacterium | reverse complement strand
CTCACGGACAGTGGGCGGTCCAGAACAACTTCATCCTGGATGGCGTCGACAACAATTCGCACATCATGGGCCTGCAGGACCGCAAGGCGCAGGTGCTCGTGCCCAATCTTGATGCGGTGCCGGGCTCGGACCCTTTCCGCGGGGGCTTCACCCGGCCCGGGCACCGAACCAGCCGCATCGCGCAGAGATACGGAGCTGCTTGTCCATCGCCGGGGCCGCCGCCCCGGGCTCGACACGCAGCTCACGCAGCCCATTGAAGACGCGGCGCGGCATGCCGGGTTCTGCCTCCTGACACTGGACGCGAAGCGGGGAGGCGCTGCGGATCTCTTGTACGGCATATCGGATGGACCCCCGCAGGCACAATTCCGTCGATGTTTTTCAAGGGCATGCCGCCGCAACCGAGGTAATGATGATGCACAGAAGAGTCGCGAGCTGCGTCCGCACCGAAGCCCGTATAGGTTCGTTTCATGCGGTGTCCCAAGGTGCCGTGAAGATCCCGCATCCAGCGCGGTGCATCGTTTAATTTCCCGGCACGGTCTGGCTTGTCGACGTAATGGAGACCGAACCGCCGACAATCTCGATATCGCAGATCGTGGTCGCCACCGTTTCGGTGAAGTAGGCGCGGCGTTCGCCATCCTTCGTCCCGAATCGAACCTGGAAGAAACCGTCGGCCCTCACCAGGTTGCCGGTCACCGGAAACCCTGAAAAACGCCGGCCGTCGATCACCCAGATCAGCGCACTACCCGTAATGTCGAAGCGCACGATCTGATCCTGCGAGTCACGGACGTCGGACGTCGAAAACCCGGACACCGAATCGCGGAATACCGCCAGTTGCACCTGGGCCGGTGGTGGTGGCGGCGGAGGCGCCGTTGGTGAGGCGGAACCGCCACATCCGGATAATCCCCCGATCAGCAGGACGATCAGAAGTGCTCGATTGAGTGAAAGCAACGTCCGCTGGCAGTCAGCTCCCATTTGTCCCTCTCCTTCCGCCAGGTGAACGCGTCCTGGGCCGTCAAACATACTTGCGAAGTGGTCCGCATTCCATGAATGGAGGGTGTCTTCGCTGTGAGTCGCGTGTCACCAGCCAAACCGTTGCACGGGTGGGAGTTGCGGACTGACATGAGACGCTGAGTGATGCGCTTCGAAGCAGGGGGCTTGCCGAGGGCATCCGACGCCAATCCCCGGGCGGCCAGAATGTTTACGGCAGAGATCGCGGCGGCCTCACCTACCAGAACGCAGACCGCCGATCCGATTTCGACGGGCTTCGCTCAGAAGGAATCGCAATGGACATCCGGGAGGCCGCAGCTCCGACGGCATGGCCTCGAGAGATCCGTCTCCCGGTCGTGACCCGTGACGAGCTTCGGCACGTGCTCTGGGCGTCGGATACGGTTCGTCGATTTCGAGGTCGGGTTGAACAGCTCGCACGGCCTCCCCCAACTCCAGCCTGGGGAGCGCCGACTTCGGCACCTTCAGATCGACTGTCAGCACACCCCGCCAGATGCAGTTCGGATTGAATTCCTGTTCTAGCGGTTCGTCGACCTGGTCGTCGGCGAACGGTCAGGTCGTGCTCTAAGTTATGGCGGTACATGGGTTTGGCAGATCACGCGCGAGTCAGACGGAAGTAAGCTGCCTCTCCTCGCCTCGCCCGTAATATCCCTCTCAGTCAATTAACGAGCCATTCTGCGTCTGGTCGTGATCGGGAATCGCAGGGTCACATTGCATTGACGCACGCGGAGCCGCGGCTCGCCACTGCCTCGCAGCTGGTTGCCGTGTGACCAGCCAAGTGGGTGTGAAAGGCATTTGAAGCTTCGCGTGACTGGTATTTCGGGAATGGAGGCGGTACACTCACGGCTTCGCTCAGAAGGAATCGCCCTGGACATCCGGAGGCCGGACGTGCACGCGCTTCGTTTCGGCGTTTTCGAGCTCGACCCTAACTCTGGTGAGCTCCGACGGAATGGCCTCAAGATCCGTCTCCCGGAACAGTCCTTCCAGATTCTGAAACCCTTACTGAGCCGTCCCGGCGATGTCGTGACCCGTGACGAGCTTCGGCACGTGCTCTGGGCGTCGGATACGTTCGTCGATTTCGAGGTCGGGTTGAACAGCGCTGTCCGGAAGCTGCGCGAGGCGCTCGACGACTCGGCCGAGAATCCCCGGTTCGTGGAAACGGTACCGCGCCGCGGTTATCGATTCATTGCCTCTGTCGCGGGTCTGGTCTCAGACCCGCCGGAATCAGAGCCGCTGCTCGAGCCTGCGGCCGAGGCGCTCCCGGAGCGTGCGTCCTCTCCCGTATCGGCTGGATGGGACAGGCACACGCGGCGTTGGTCAGATTCTCACCTTTTATTACTGGCGATGGGAGGATGGCGCCAGGGCCTTGCAGCGCGCAGCCGAGTTGACAGGGCGCAATATGTTCTCGAAGGCAGTGACCCGGTCGCTCATCAGGCAGCGACGTTTTGCCGAGGCAGTCGCTGCCTCCGAACACGCGCGACGGCTCGATCCTCTCGCTGAATGCGCAGGTGGCGGTCGGAACTGCCTACCGCGCCACGGGGGAATACGACCGTGCCGTCGAGGAATTGCGGCGGGCGCTGGACATGAGCCCTGGAAGCAACCGTGTCCTGTTCCAGCTCGGGGTGACGTACCTTGCGCAGGGCCGTCTCGACGATGCCATCAGGGAGCTTAACGTGCCGCACGTCCTCCGCAGGGGCACAATTCGCGGCTCGAGGCTTACCTTGGATATGCGTACGCAGCGGCGGGCCCTCACGCACTACGCGCGCAGCGTGCTGACGGAGCTCGAAGCCCATCGCCGCGATCAATACGTTTCCTGGTTCGGCATAGCGTTGATCCACGATGCGCTCGGCGAAAAGGAACCGGCACTTGCCGCCCTGGAGCGCGCCTATGAGGACCACGCCGTCGAATTCGGACAGGCACACTACCCGCAGTTCAAGGCGATCGCTTCAGAACCTCGGTACCAGGCGGTGATGCGACAGGTAGGACTCCAACGCTGAAACATGCCGCGGCCGTCCTCTGTGCCGTGCTCGTGCATGCGGCCCCCGCGCTCGCACAGCAGGACCAGGGGGTTGTCGCCGGCCGGGTGACCGACCCGAGCGGCGGCGTCGTGCCGGGCGCACATGTGGCAGCCACCGCTCACAATGGCAGCCTTGTTCAGACCAGGACGAATGGTGAAGGTCACTACGTGCTGGCGCCGCTGGTCATCGGTCGGTACCTCATCACGATCGAAGTGTCTGGATTCAAGCGAGCGGTCAGTGAGCTGGTCGAAATTCACGCCGGTGCTCGCGTGCGACTCGACGTGCAGCTGGAGCTCGGGTCGCTGGCTGACACAGTTTCGGTGCGGCCTCCAGCCCCTCTGCTCCACACCGACACGTCGTCGCTGACGCATGCCATCGGCGCCGAACAGATCGGCCAGTTGCCGGTCAACGGTCGCAACTTTCCGCAGCTGGCGATGCTGGCCGCGGGAGTCCTGCCGGCGTTCGGCCACGTCGACCGGGAATCCGGGTTCAACGCCCATGGACAGTGGGCGGTCCAGAACAACTTCATCCTCGATGGGGTCGATAACAACTCGCACATCATGGGTCTGCAGGACCGCAAGGCGCAGGTGCTCGTGCCCAATCTCGATGCGGTGCAGGAGTTTCAGGTCCAAACGAGCAACTACACCGCCGAGTTCGGCCGCGGTTCCGGGGCGGTGGTGAACGTCAGCATCAAGTCGGGGACCAACGCGGTGCACGGCACCGCGCACGAATTCCTGCGCAACGACGTCTTCGACGCGCGCGACCCCTTCGACTTCTTCGACCGCACGGGCGATGGCCAGCCGGATCCGAATGCGCTTCGGCAGAACCAGTTTGGCGGCACCCTCGGCGGGCCGGTTCGAAAGAACCGCACCTTCTACTTTGGCAGCCTGGAAGCGACCAGCACCCACACGACTGAAAACCGCCTGGTCACGGTCCCGACC
>JACDBQ010000311.1 GCA_013694845.1 Acidobacteriota bacterium | reverse complement strand
CGGAGGAACGAAAGTCCCTGACCCATGGCGATTTCTGGATCCCTGACGAAGAACGCGAGGTCTACAAGCGCGCGCTCGACGCCCTGAACGCGGCCGGGGTCCGTTATGTCGTGGCCGGCGCATACGCGATCTACGAGCACACCGGCATTTATCGCAAGACGAAGGACCTCGATCTCTTCTTCGAGCCGTCAGCCGTCGTGCCAGCCGCGCGGGCCCTGCGTGAAGCCGGCTTCGTCACGCGTCTTGAAGACGAGCACTGGCTGGCAAAAGCGACGCACGGCGAGAACTTCGTCGATCTGATCTATGGAATGGGCAACGGCATCGCATTCATCGACGACGGATGGATCGGTCACAGCCATCAGGGGATCCTCGCCGCGATGCCGGTCTTGATCGCCCCTCCAGAAGAGCTGATCTGGCATCGGCTCTTCATCAGCGAGCGCCATCGCCATGACATGTCGGACATCGTCCATCTCATGCTCTGCGTGGGCGATTCGCTCGACTGGCAACGCCTGGTCGACCGCGTGGGTGTGAACTGGCCGTTGCTGCTATCGCAGGTGCTGATGTTCGCCTACGTCTATCCGGGTCATAAAGCCAACATCCCGGCGTGGGTGCCCGAGCGGCTGCTCGAGAATGCCCGGCGGGAGTTCGCGCGGGAAGAGGAGGATGTCGACTTCACCCGTGGACCGATGATCTCGCGCTTCAGTTTTACGATCGACGTTCGCGAGTGGGGATTCTCGGATCCGCGGTCCGAACTGGTCAGGGAAGCCCGGAACAGCCCCGAAGTCCGGGCCATCGTCGAGGCCGACGTCTGGGACGAACGCGAAGAAGAACGGATCGAATCGCGCGAGGCCGTGGCGTCCCATCCGTGACGGCCTCGGCCCTGCCGCACGGGCCGGTTTCCCGCCCTGGCGTTGACAACGCGCCCGGGTAATCCAGATACTGCTTCCGTGCTGCGAAAGTTTCTCGGGGGGCGCTGGTCGACACTCTCCGGTGATCCCGTCGAAACCGTGTTTGGCGTCCTCGAGCGCGACGTCATGGACGTGCTGTGGCGCGATGCGGATCTCCCGGTCCGCGATGTCCAGACGCGGTTGCGACGTGAGGTCGCGTACACGACCGTGATGACGACCCTGGACCGGCTGTACAAAAAAGGCGTTCTTCTGCGGCGACCGTCGGGCCGCGCCTTCCTCTATTCGGCGGCGCTCACCCGCGCGCAGCTCCGTGCGCAGATCGCCGGCCGGGTGCTGACCGGCCTGCTGCAGTCGCGGGACGGCGCCGCGGCGCCGGTCCTCTCGAACCTCGTTGACTCCGTCGGCTCGCAGGAAGGCGGCGCCGACCTGCTGGCGGCGCTCGAAGAGATGGTGCGCGACAAGCGCCGCCAGCTGAAGAAAGACAAGGGGCGCTGACCCCCATCTGTGCTCAGGGATGGGACGCGAGGGTACGGGCGAGCCCCTCGGCCGCAGTCCGGCCACTCGCCCACGCCCACTGAAAGTTGAAGCCCCCCAGCCGCCCGTCGACATCGAGCATCTCGCCGACGAGAAACAACCCCGCGCATCTGCGCGACTCCATCGATGCCGGGTCGATCTCGTCGAGTGCTACGCCGCCGGCGGTCGCCTCGGCGTAGCCGTACCCGCGACTGTCGACGATCGGCAGCGGAAGCGCGGTGAGGGCGTGCGAGAGCGCTCGGCGCGAATCGCGCGTCAGGTCCGCCAGTCGGGTGTCGCCTTGCACACCGAGTTGCCCGAGAAGCGCCGACGCCACCGACGCCGGGAGCGTCTCCACCATGGCCTTCTGAAGGGTCACTCGCGGACGTTGTGCCGTCGCGGCGCTCCACTCGCGATCGACGGACTCGAAGACGTCGCCGGGGCGCAGACTGACCGTCACGACGCCGCGCCTGCCTTCGAGCCTGGCGCGGAGCCAATGGCGTGACATGTCGAGGGCCGCGGGTCCGCTGACACCGAAATGGGTCCAGAGCATCGGCCCACGAATCCGCTCGGTCTGCCGCTCGTCTACCCGGAGTGCGAGCTCGACATCCTGGGCGACCCCTGAGATCGATGCGTTCACGCGATCCAGGAGCAGAGGCGCCAGCGCCGGGGTGGTCGGGACCACCGTGTGTCCCAGCGCGCGCGCCATCTGCAGCCCGCCGCCGTCACTACCTGTTTTCGGAAGCGACAAGCCCCCCGTCGCAAGGACGACCGCCCTGGACGCCAACGGACCTCGCGAGGTCTCGAGATGGAAGCCCCGACCCTCGCGCCGCACCTCGTGAACGCGCGTCGACGGACTGAGCGTCACCTCGAGCGCGCGTGCGGTGGCAAGCAGCGCGTCGAGCACGTCCCGCGACCGATCGGAGCGTGGAAACAGTTTCGCCGTCGGCTCCTCCTTCAGCGGAACGCCGATCTCATCGAAGAACCTGATCGTCTGCGCGACCGGCAGCCGGGCGAGCACGCGTTTGACGATGGTTCGGCGGCCGCCCCAGTAGTCGCGTGCGGTTACGATCGCATTCGTGACATTGCAGCGCGAGCCGCCGCTGACAAGGATCTTCGCTCCCGGGCGGGCCGCGCCGTCCACGAGGCGAACGGACGCATGACCGAGCCGCCGCGCGAAGATCGCCGTGGCCGCTTGCACGGTGATCCTGACCGATACGCTCGCCCGCCAGGTGCACGCCTGGATGGAGCTCTCGGTTCAGCTGCTTCCCTGAGCTCTCCCGGCCAATCGAGCGATCGTCCCCCCTTGCGCGGCTTACACTCGAGCGCGTGCTAGACGCCCCGACCCCGGACGTCATCGTCGTCGGCGCCGGCGCCGCGGGGCT
>JACDBQ010000291.1 GCA_013694845.1 Acidobacteriota bacterium | reverse complement strand
TCGAAGCCGAGGTCGACAAGCTCCAGGTGGACCGCCGCATCCAGTCTCGCGTGAAGAAGCAGATGGAGAAGGCGCAGAAGGAGTACTACCTCAACGAGAAGATGAAGGCGATCCAGAAGGAACTGGGCCGGAAAGACGAAAAAGGCAACGAGATCGAAGAACTGAAGAAGAAGATCGACCAGGCCCGGATGCCGGAAGAGGCCAAGGAAAAGGCCGTCCAGGAGCTGAAGCGCCTCGAATCGATGCCTCCGATGTCGGCCGAAGCGACCGTGTCGCGCAATTATCTGGACTGGCTGATCGCGGTCCCCTGGTACAAGAAAACCAAGGAAAGCCGCGATCTCAAGAAGGCGGAGCAGATCCTCAACGAGGATCACTACGGGCTCGAAAAGATCAAGGACCGTATCCTGGAGTTCCTCGCCGTGCGGGCACTGGTGAAGAAGCCGAAGGCGACGATCCTCACGTTCGCCGGCCCCCCGGGAGTCGGCAAGACGTCGCTGGCGAAGTCGATCGCCCGTGCGATGAATCGCAAGTTCGTGCGGCTGTCGCTTGGCGGCGTGCGTGACGAAGCGGAGATCCGCGGCCATCGCCGGACCTACATCGGCGCGTTCCCCGGTCAGATCATCCAGATGATGAAGAAGGCCGGGTCACAGAATCCGATCTTCCTGCTGGACGAAGTCGACAAGATGTCGATGGACTTTCGCGGCGACCCATCGGCGGCGCTGCTCGAAGTGCTGGACCCGGAACAGAACAACGCGTTCCTCGACCACTACCTGGACGTCGAGTACGACCTGTCGAACGTCATGTTCATCTGCACGGCGAACGTGCTGCACACCGTCCCGCAGGCGCTGCGCGATCGAATGGAAGTGCTGCAGCTCGCCGGTTACACCGAGATGGAGAAGGTCGAGATCGCCAAGCGCTTTCTCGGCCCGAAGGCAATCGAAGGCAACGGTCTCACCCCCGAGAACATCACGATCCTCGATGAGGCCTATCAGGCGATTCTCCAGCGCTACACGCGCGAGGCCGGCGTCCGCAACCTCGAACGGGAGATCAACGCGATCTGCCGCAAGGTGGCTCGCAAGGTAGTGGCCGAAGGCACGCAGTTCAAGGAAGAGATCACGGCCACGAAGGTGACCGAGTACCTCGGCGTCCCGCGCTTCCGTCCGACGCCCGCCGAAGAGAAGAACGAAGTCGGTGTCGCCACCGGGCTCGCCTGGACGGAGGTCGGCGGCGAGATCCTCGTGATCGAAGCCACGGTGATGCAGGGCAAGGGCAAGCTGACGCTGACCGGCAAGCTCGGCGACGTGATGCAGGAGTCCGCGCAGGCGGCCATGAGCTACGTGCGGTCGAAGGCCGATGAGTTCGGCATCCCCAAGAACTTCAACCGCACGACGGACGTGCACGTGCACATTCCCGAAGGCGCCATCCCGAAGGATGGTCCCTCGGCCGGGATCACCCTCGCGACCACCCTCGTGTCGGCGCTCGCGAAGCTCCCGGTACGGAAAGACGTTGCGATGACCGGCGAGATCACCCTCCGAGGGAAAGTGCTGGCGATCGGTGGCATCAAGGAAAAGGTGCTGGCGGCGCACCGCGCCGGTCTGAAGACGATCATCCTTCCGAAAGACAACGAAAAGGACCTGGCAGACATCCCCAAAAATGTGCTGGACTCGCTCGACCTGTATCTGGTCGAGCACATGGACGAAGTGCTGAAGGTCGCGCTCGCCGAGCCGCTGATCCGCATCGCGCCCGCCGACGCGACCGTCCAGCCCGCCATTTCGGACGACACCATTACTCACTAACGCTGCCGGGATGAGGGATGCGGGATGCGGACTGCGGAAAGCCACGAGCTGGTTCGAGCCTCCGGAGCCGCATCCCTCACCCCGCACCCCGCATCCCGGTAATTTGAAAGTCATATCCGCCGATTTCGTCACCAGTGCCGCTGCCGGCGGGACCTCCACGGGCATCCCGCACGATGGGCTGCCGCAAGTGGCGATGGCGGGACGATCGAACGTCGGTAAGTCGACGCTGATCAACGCGCTGCTGCGCCGTAAGGTCGCCCGCACCAGCGCGGCTCCGGGCAAAACGCGGCTGGCGAACATCTTCCGCATCACCGTCGAAGGCGGTGGACCAGGACGATGGAGCCTGTACCTGGTGGATCTCCCGGGCTATGGTTACGCGCGCGGCGGCGCGGATGCGGCGAGTGAACTGGCAGGAGTCGCCGACGCGTATTTCAGGAATGCGGGACGCCTGGGCCGGGGTGCGGGACGCGGAGTGCGGGATGCGGGACGCGGGGTGGGGGATGCGGAAGATCTCGGAGCCGTTCCGGATCCCGCATCGCGCACCCCGGATCCCGGTCCGATCACGATTCTCCTGGTCGACTCCCGGCATCCGGGCCTCGAGTCGGACATCCAGGCGGCGCAGTGGCTCGCGACGTTCGGCGTCGAGCCATTCATCGTAGCGACGAAGATCGACAAGCTGTCGCGTGCCGAGCGCACGCGCAATCTCCGGGAACTCGATCGTGTGTTTGGAAAACCCGTGCTGCCGGTATCAGCCGAGCGCGGCGAAGGATTGGACGAACTGTGGACAACGATAGCAAAACTGGCCAGGGGCGCGGATCGCAAAACCAGGGCGCCGCACGTGTGAGCGCGGCCGAGCCCGGCGACAAGGGCGGCGGCACCGCCGTCAAGACCGAAAAGAGCGACATGCCGGTCGTCGAGCTCTCGACGCTCAAGGAAATGAGCGTCACCGAGCTGACGAAGATCGCCAAGCAGCTCGACGTGCCGGGGGCGTCGGGGTTGCGGAAACAGGAGCTGATCTTCGAGATCCTTCGTTCGCGCGCCGAAAAGAGCGGGCTGCTCTTCTCCGAAGGCGTCCTCGAAACCCTCCCGGACGGCTTCGGCTTCCTTCGTGCTCCCGACTACAACTACCTCCCCGGCCCCGATGACATCTACGTGTCACCGTCGCAGGTGCGCAAGTTCGATCTCCACACCGGCGACACGGTGTCAGGCCAGATCCGCCCGCCGAAGGACGGCGAACGGTACTTTGCGCTGATCAAGGTCGAGGCGGTCAACTTCGAGCCACCCGAGAAGGTGCGCGAGAAGATCTTCTTCGAAAACCTCACACCGCTCTACCCACAGGAACGCATCAATCTCGAGACGAGCCTCGCCGACAATCTCTCCGGCCGGGTGATGGACCTCATGACCCCGCTTGGCAAAGGGCAGCGCGGGCTGATCGTCGCGCCACCGCGGACCGGCAAGACGATGCTGCTGCAGAGCATCGCGAATTCAATCACGGTCAACCATCCGGAAGTCGCGCTCATTGTCCTGTTGATCGACGAGCGCCCGGAAGAAGTCACAGACATGCAGCGCTCGGTGAAGGGCGAGGTCATCAGTTCCACCTTCGACGAGCCGGCAACGCGTCACGTCCAGGTGGCGGAAATGGTAATTGAAAAGGCGAAGCGTTTGGTAGAGCACAAGCGTGACGTGGTCATACTG
>JACDBQ010000259.1 GCA_013694845.1 Acidobacteriota bacterium | reverse complement strand
GATCTGACCAGGAGCCAGGACTTCGAGATCCGGCGTAACCCGTCGGTGGCGGGCGCGACCGACGCCGATCTGCAGTCGCAGTTCGCGCTGGCGAGACAGATCAGCGAACGCGTCTCCGACGCGAACCGGGCGGTCGTTCGGATCCGGACCATCAAGGAGCAGATCGCCGACCGGCTCATCAAGGCGAGCGACGCCTCCCTGAAGAGCGCGGGGCTGGCCCTCGTCGACCGGCTGACGGCGGTCGAAGGGGAGATCTACCAGCACCGGCTCCGCAGCGGTCAGGATCCGCTCAACTATCCGATCCGGCTCAATAACAAGCTCGCGGCGCTCCAGGGAACCGTGGAAAGCGGGGACGACCGTCCCACCGACCAGGCCCGCGCCGTGTTCAAGGAGCTGTCAGGCCGGCTCGATAGGGAGCTCGGACGACTGGAGTCGCTGGTGAATACCGAGCTCGCGGCGTTCAACAAATCACTCGAAGGCGCAGGGCAGCCGGCCGTCAAGGGCCGGAAATAGGTGGTGGCGAGAATCGCCGCCAGCAGCCAGGGGGAGGCGAGGCTGCGGATGTTGCGGCTGGTGCGCCGCGGAGACCGTCACGATCCGCGGGATCTGACGGTGTCCTTCCGGTTTGAAGGGGACTTCGAGCCCGCGTTCATCGACGGTCGTGCCGACGGGCTGCTCCCGGGTGAGACCATCAAGGCGCTCGTCCATACCGCGACGCGCGAGCATGGCGCGCGAGAGCTCGAAGAGCTTGGGCTGGTGCTGACCCGAGAGGTCCTGGCACGCCAGGCACGAATCACGCGCGTCCGCGTCGAGCTCACCGAACAACCGTGGCAGCGGCTCGAGGCGGGTGGCAAGGCCCAGGCGCAAGCATTCGTGGCCGGCTCGCCGGAGCTGCGCGTCGCGGTGATCACGAGCAACGGGACCCAGACGTCGGTCGTGGCTGGGATCGCACAATTGACGGTGATGCGCAGCGCCGGTTTCGCGCCCGCGCGGCGCCGGCCGGCGGAGGCGGTCGACGACAGCGGCGCCTCCGACGGACTGCAGCGGCTGCTGGTGGGCGCACTGTCGACGCGCTGGACGTATACCAGCGGCGACATCACATTCGGCGTCTACCGTCAGGGCGTCCGCAACGCGATCCTCGACACGGTCGCGTGGCATCAAAGCCAATCGGTGCAGCACATGCTGTATGCGATCGCCGATGTGGTGCTCGCGACCTGCGAGGAAATCGCCGACGTCACCCTCAGCTTTCATGAGCGCCCCTACCGGCCGGCCGACCTTTTCGCCGCGGGAACCCAGAATCCTGACGAACTGTTCCTCGTCATCGACGAACCGCTCGGCGTGGTCGAAGTCACGGTCGAACGGAGCGCATGAGATGATCGTGGCTCGCCGTTTTCTCATCAGTGGTCGGGTGCAGGGCGTCGGCTATCGCGTGTTCGCGGACGCGTCGGCCGCCGTGGAGGGTGTTCACGGATTCGTGCGCAACCTGCCCGATGGCCGCGTCGAGGCCCAGGTCGAAGGCGATCAGGATGCCGTCGATCGCGTGGAAATGAAGCTGCGCCGCGGCCCGGCCGGAGCACGGATCGAGACATTCGAAGCCGAACCGGCCTCGCCCACCTACCGGGCGACCGGCTTTTTTATCCGTTGAGGAGTTGCATGGACGCGTTGAAGTCGAAGATCCGCCACGTGCCGGATTTTCCCAAGGCCGGCATTCTTTTCTATGACGTGACGACGCTGCTGCGCGATCGAGTGGGGTTGCGCCTTGCCCTCGATTCCATGACCCAGCCCTTCGCCGGGCGAGGCATCGAACTGGTCGTCGGTATCGAGAGCCGCGGGTTCATCCTCGGGGCCGCCGTGGCCGACCGGCTGGACGCCGGCTTCGTTCCGGTCCGCAAGATGGGCAAGCTGCCCGCGGAGACCGTCAAGGCGAGCTACTCACTCGAGTACGGCACCGACAGCCTCGAGATGCATCGCGACGCGATCGAGCCGGACCAGCGCGTGCTGATCGTCGACGACCTGCTTGCCACCGGCGGCACCGCGGCGGCGACGGTCACCCTGGTGGAAGCGGTCGGCGGCCGGGTCGAAGGAGTCGCTGTTCTCATCGAACTGCTGGCGTTGAACGGCCGCGAGAAACTCGCGGGGCACAACGTTCACGCGGTGCTGCGCTACTGACGGTTGCGTAGTGGGTCAGTTTCAAACCGACCCACTACCACGTCTTGCTAAGGATTATCCGGGGGGAACATCGCGCCGATAAGGTCGCAGAAATGCTCGCGAAGGAAGCGCGCCGCGGCGGGCGGTCTTGGCTCGATTGCCTTCCAGCGCCTTCGAGTTGGATCAGGTCTGAGGTGGAGCGGCCAGTCTTTACCACTGATTAGCCCGTACACAGCAAGGGCCGCACCGTGGCGGCCCTTGCTGGACGGGTTCAGTCGATTCTTCCGAAGGATCCTCGAGCGTCCTATTGAACACGCACCCACATTATGACTGCATGGTGGTCCGAGCGCTGAGTCTCGAGCACAGCGATCTCTGTCGGAACAGCAGTCGCGCTGCCCTTCTCGTGGAACCAGTAGTCGATCCGGCCCGGTTGCCCGACCCACGGGGCGATGGTGCGATAGTTCTTCGTGTACCCCGCGTCCGGTCCGGGCGAGGCTTGCTGACTCTGGACCAGGGACCACCACGCATCATCATACTGTGCCGTGACGGTCCCGTGATCCGCCTCGCTCGGCATCATGTTGAAATCGCCCCCCAAGAGTCGCGGTGCGGGGAACGTCTGAACCCAGGAGAGGAGCAGCGACAGCTGTTGGGTTCGCATATTTACGTTCGTATCGAGGTGGGTGAAAAACACGTTCACTGCTTTTCCGTTGATCTGCAGCCCAACTCTCGCAGCCGAACGCTTCGCCCCCGTCCAGGAGGGATCGTTTGGGGCGGTGTCGAATTGCTTGATCGATGACGAGGTGATGGGTAGTCGACTGAGTACGAGGTTTCCTCCGGGGGCAGATTGGGTAGTTATGGGAGCCCACACTGCGTTCCACGGGACCCCCGTCGCTGCTTCGAGCTTCAACTCGTACTCCGATGAGAGCTCCGGTGTGACCTCATGGAGCCCAATCACATCGGCGTTCGCATCGACCATGAACGCGACTTGCGCGTCGGCCGCGTACTGGCTCGAGGCGTCATAGCCGGACTGGATGTTCCAGGTCATCACCTTCAGACGGCTGGCCGATGTTGGTGCTGGGGTCGGCGCCGGAGGTGGTGGAGGTTGGGGCGCCGCCGCTGCGGTTGTGAACGTCCAGAGCGGTCCTGCGGTAACTGCGCCCGCAGTACCTTTTGCATCAACTCTCCAATAGTAGGTCGTGCCGGCGGCCAGCGTCGCTGGTGTGTAGGTCGCGAACTTGTTCGCAGGGCCTACGAGCGGCGGAGTGCTAGTGGTGCCCAGAAAGACGTCAAAGGATTTGGCGTTTGCATCCGTGGCCCAGGACAATGCGCTGGTGATGGCTACGTTGGTCGCGCCGTTCGCTGGCGTCGGGAAGGATGGGGTCACCGGCGGCGCCGCGGCGGCCGAAATAGAGCTGGACAGACACAGCACGAGGATGGAGGTGGCGCGACAAACGTGTCTCATGGTCACCGGGAGCCTTTCGAAGGCAATTACGTTGGCTGGCTAGCCCTCCAGATTACAACCCGCACAGACCGGCGTCAAGCCGAAGAGGTGCTCTGGACGCCTATAGAGTGCATGGGCATGGATCTGCGCCCGGTTCTTAGTGGCCGTGGGCGGGCACCAACCGGGAGGATCAAGTGGACTTGCGAACAGCGATGCGCCAAGGTGCCATGGTTGGTGCCCGCAAAATGGCACGGAGGTTGGCGTCCGAGTTACCGACCTGAACGCCAAGCTCGACAAGCTGGGTGCGCAAGCAGCGCGACTCGATACCGGACGAGCAGCGGCTGAAGCAGTCGCGTGCTGCCACTGACCGCCGCCGGCGCGAAGGCGTTTCAGCAGTTCGCGGACCTCGAGTGTTGGGGCTCGTTCAGCAACTCCAGTATGATGAAAGGCTTCCGGCGCGCCTGTAAACTTGCGGGTGTGCGGGCGGCGCGGGTCTACGATCTGCGCCACTCGATGCGACGGAGATGTATCGGCAGACCGGAGACTCGAGAGCGACGGCCGAATTGCTCGATGGACCGCTACACCCTCGCGGGCGTGGCACCGCGGCTGCTCGTGTGCAGGCGTTCAACGACGCGAATCAGCAAACGGCTGGCAGTAACGGCTGGCAGTCGAAGCTGAAACGCAAAAAGATCGCGTAAACATTGATTGCGCCCGTAGCTCAGCAGGATAGAGCATCGGTTTCCTAAACCGGGGGTCGCAGGTTCGAGACCTGCCGGGCGCACCAAACACGAAATGCTGAGTGCTGAATTTTTGAATGCTGACGTACGGGTTCAATGTTCACCGTTCATGGCTGAATGTGACTTATGAAAAGTATCGAACGGCACAAGCTGAAAGAGAACGACTTCGCCCGCTCCGTATCGGCGGCCCGCGACATGGTGAGCACGCGGCAGGGCGACATCATGCGCGCGATGATGGTCGCGCTGGTAGTCATCGCAATCATTGCCGGATACACGATGTGGCGATCGAGCCGCAACGCCAGGGCTGATTCGGCGCTGGCGGCGGGACTCGCCCTGTTCGAAGCGCCCGTCATACCGCTCGCCCCCCCGGCGCCGGGGAGCCCGCTGCCGGTACAGCAGCCCGGGACTTTCCAGACCGAGCGGGAGAAGCTCGAAGCGGCGCTCCCCAGACTGTTAGAGGCGGCGGACGGCTATCCCGGCACCGACGCCGGCGTCGCGGCGCGCTACTACGCGGCGTCTGCTCTTGGCGGGCTGGGGCGGTTCGCCGAAGCCGAGCAGCGCTACCAGCAGGTGGTGGACAAGGCGGGGAGCCGCATCTACGGCCGCACCGCTCGATTGGGGCTGGCCGACGCACAGGCCGCGCAGGGCAAATACGACAGCGCGATCACCATTTACCGCGAGCTGAGCACCGACGCGAACAGCCAGATCCCCGTCGACGGCGTGCTGATGGCGCTCGGCCGGACGTTCGTGCGGGCGGGACGCGCGGACGAAGCGGCGCGGGCCTTCTCGCGAGTGGTCGATGAATTCCCACAGTCGGTCTACGCCGCCGACGCGCGACGCGAAAGGGAAGAAGTCAGGAAGAGCTGACCAGGCCAGAACCGAGACCAACGAACAAAGAACTAAAAATCGCCAAAGAGCCACGGGAAACACCGAGCCGATTCGAACCTGACGGTGCTGAGTGCTTCGGACCCCGGACCCCGGACCCTTCTTCAACCCCCCGTCCGGAACGCCTCGAGGCAGAGCGCGGGGGCGGAACCGACTACTTCGAGGCGCCGGGCGACCCCGCCGGGGATGAACGCGATGTCACCGGCGATGAGCATCTCAGGCTCGTCGTCCGCCGTCAGCCTCACCAGTCCCCCCACCACGGCCGTGACGGAATCACGCGCGTCGGAGTGGCTGGTCGTGGCGATCGTGGCGGGGTAGATGCGGGCGGAGACCTCGAAGCCCAGCTGCTCGAGCTTTCCTTGGAGCGAGGCTTCCGAGAGGGGGCCTTCGCGCCGAACATCCCATTGTTCGATTCGCGTCAGCGCCATGCC
>JACDBQ010000245.1 GCA_013694845.1 Acidobacteriota bacterium | reverse complement strand
ATCAAAGGGGTCGTTGCCAGGGTTCCACACGGACTGTGTTAGACCGTGGCTGAGCGTGTTGAACGAGTAGCTGAGGTTGAAGCGCTGGTTGTTCAGTGTTGATCAGTGTTGACCAGTGTTAAACCGTGGCTGACCCGGCTTAGACCGTGGCTGACCCGGCTTCACACGCGTTGAACAGGATCGAAACGCGGTCCTGAACGGTGGCCGAGGACCGGCAGCCTTCGCCCATAATCACATGGTGCCACGCGCTGCCCAAGCCCTCACGATCGCGGCCCTCCTCTGGACTGGGATCCTGCTTGCGGCACCGGAGGCGATAACTCACCAGACGTTCGCTATACCTGCGACGGGGATTTATGCCGCGTCGTCCGCCATCTGCCACCAGCGCTCGGAGCGTTCATTTCACCTGTCGGGGATGCAGCTGCCGGTGTGCGCCCGCTGCTTCGGATTGTATCTGTCGGGCGCGGTTGGTGCGCTCGTCGCCTGGGGCTTCCGTCCCCGCCTGTTGGATCGCGCGCGGACGATACTCGGGCTGGCCGCGGCGCCGACGGCCCTGACGTGGGGAGCCGAAGTTGCTGGGCTCGCCGCGTTTTCGAATCTCGCGCGCGCAATGGCGGCCCTGCCGCTGGGGCTCGTGGCCGGCTGGTTGTTCGTCCAGCTGCTGCGCTATGATTCTCACGTCAATGGCGACGAAATCCACAACGGCAGACCGCGCGCCGGCATCGGCTGAACCAGCCAGGCTCGTCCTGTTGTGCCTGGCAGGGTGGCTCGTGCCAGGGGCGGGGCATCTCTGGCTGGGACGACGGCAGAAGGGCATCGTGTTTCTCGTCACGTTGCCGCTGATGTTCGTGACCGGGATCTGGCTGCAGGGGCGAATCTTCCCGTTTGAGCTCTCGGAGCCGCTCGTGGGCCTGGCCGCATTTGCCAACCTGGGGAACGGCCTCCCGTGGTTTGCGGCGCGTGCCCTGGAGCTTGGCGCCGGCGTCGTAACGGCGGCCAGCTACGAGTATGGCAACACTTTCATGATCGTCGCCGGTCTCCTGAACTTTCTGGTGATGCTGGACGCCTTCGACATCGGCATGGGCCGCAAGTGACCGACCACTTTCTGCTGCTCGCGCTCTTCGCATTCTTCGTCTCGCTCGTTTTCGCCGTGCTACTGCGCGACGAGCCGGGCGACCAGCTGCGCCTTGGAGGGATGATGCTGGGCGGCTTCCTGGCCGCGGCGGTCGTGCTTGGGTGGCTCATGTATCCGCTGCCGCTGTAGGCACGGTTCGAACCCACGGTTCGACACGGCTTTCGTCACGGTGCAACTTGGCTCCGGCCACGGTTCAATACGGCTCCAGCCACGGTTCAACACGGTTCAACACGGTTTCAGGGTTTGATCCAGCGCTGTTCCTCTCGCGTGCTGCCCTCAATGGTCATTCCCCATGGCTGACAGGCGTCTGGTCTATTCCACGAAATTCGGTCGCGTGTGTCCAGGCTGCGGCTGGCCGACGGGGGAGTGCAGGTGTTCGTCGCGGTCGACGAACGCGCCGGTCCCGCCGCGGCTGGTGGCGAAGCTGCGGATCGAGAAGGCAGGCCGCGGAGGCAAGACGGTGACGGTGGTGGACGGGCTGCCGCGAAACGAGGTGTTCCTGCGGGAGCTCCTGCAGGAGCTGAAGCGCGCCTGCGGTTGTGGTGGCGCCGTGCGGGAGACGGCGATCGAGCTGCAGGGAGACCTTCGTGACCGAGTCCGCGATCACCTGACCGGTAAGGGCCACGCGGTGAAGGGGTGATGCGCGTGGAAAAGTTATACTCGGAGTTTCGATGACTGCCAAAGCTCCCGACAATCTTGAAAACCTTCTCTTCGAGACGGAGGCCGGGGTCGCGACCATCACGATCAACCGTCCGAAGGTGCTCAACGCGCTGAATGGCCGGACGCTCGACGAGCTCCGGCGCGTCATCCTCGCCTGCAAACACGATGAGGCCGTGAGATGCGTGATCGTCACCGGGGCGGGGGAGAAATCGTTCATCGCCGGGGCCGACATCAACGAGCTGTCGGTGCAGACACCGACGAGCGGCCGCGAGCACGCCATGCTCGGTCAACACATTTTCGATCTCATCGAAAACCTCGGCAAGCCGGTCATTGCGGCGATCAACGGTTTCGCGCTCGGCGGCGGCTGCGAACTGGCGATGGCGTGCACGTTGCGCATTGCCGCGGACACGGCTCGGCTCGGGCAACCCGAGATCAACCTCGGCATCATTCCGGGCTATGCCGGAACCCAGCGGCTCGCGCGCTTGATCGGGCGCGGACGGGCGCTCGAACTGCTGCTCACGGGCGATCACATCATGGCCCCGGAAGCGCACAGGCTCGGCCTGGTGAACCGTGTGGTTCCAGCGGCGGAACTCATGGTGGACGTGAGAAAGCTCGCGGCATCGCTCGCGGCCAAGGCGCCGGTCGCGGTGCGCTACATCCTCGACGCGGTCAACAAAGGGCTCGACATGGGGCTTGCCGACGCGCAGGTCTTCGAGGCCACGCTCTTCGGTCTGGTGGCGAGCACAGAGGATATGCGCGAGGGCACGCGGGCATTCCTCGAGAAACGCAAGGCCGAGTTCAAGGGGTGATAGGTGCGTCCCGCAGCCGGTGGCGAGTCGTCTCTTCCCCGGGCGGAGGGTTTCCGATTCGCCGTCATCGCCTCCAGATTCAACGACCACATCACTTCGGCGTTGCGTGACGGGGCGCAGGCCGCGCTACGCGAAGCGGGTGCGGCCGATACCGACATCGAGCTGCTCGTTGTACCGGGTGCGTTCGAGCTCCCGCAAGCCGCGCGGGCGGCGGCCGAGACGGGCCGGTTCGACGCGATTATCACGGTCGGCTGCGTGATCCGCGGCGCCACCCCGCACTTCGAGTACATCTCCGCCGCGGCGGCCCACGGGGTGATGGCGGCCGCCGGTGAGACCGGCGTGCCGATCGCGTTCGGCGTGCTCACAACCGACACGGAGGCTCAGGCCGAGGAGCGTGCCGGCCCAGGGTCCGATAACAAGGGGCGCGAAGCCGCGGCCGCGGCGATCGAGATGGCGATTCTGTTTCGTCGTCTCGGCCGGCCCCCGGCGCGCCCTCCGTCGCGGCCGTTCGGCTTCTCGGCGGGCGGCGAGGCATGACACCGGTGGATCCGCAGGCGAAGCGGCGCGCACGCGAAGCCGCGCTGCAGATGCTTTACCAGTGTGAGGTCGGCCGCGCGGGGGCGTTCGAGTCCATTGCGTCATACTGGCCTCTTCAGGATGAGGCGGCCGATCCGGGGGAGCCGCTACGCGAGTTCGCCAACAGTGTCGTCCGCGGTACGCTGGAACGCCAGGACGAGCTCGACGCGATGCTCACCGCACACGCGCAGAACTGGCGGGTCGAGCGCATGGCCGTGATCGACCGGATCGTGCTCCGCATGGCGGTGTACGAGATGCTGGTCGAGCGCGAGACGCCGTCCAAGGTCATCATCAATGAAGCGATCGAGCTCGCGCGCAGCTTCAGCGGCGATGAAGCAGTCGGGTTCGTGAACGGCGTGCTCGACGCGGTGAAGAAGGAGCTGCGGCGCTCCTAGATACGCCTGGACGCCCCCCGCACATCAGCGCCAGCGGCGTGGAGACATCAGAAAAACGTGCCCGAAGAAGCTAGAGAATCTGACCTGCTCCGCCAGCGTCGGGCGAATTTCGAGGAACTGATCCGCCTCGGCGTCGATCCTTACCCGCGGACCTTCGACGCCACCGATACCGTCGACGCACTGGTGCAGGCGCATTCGGCCAAAACGGGCGAAGACCTCGATGGGGCCCCCATCACCACTCGCTGCGCCGGACGCGTGCTCGCGATCCGTGCGTTCGGGAAGGCAAATTTTCTCGTCATCTCGGACGGCCGCACGCGCATTCAGGTCTATATCCGGCAGGACGCTCTTCCCGAGCGCGACTTCTCGATCTACAAGCTGCTCGACTTCGGCGACTACATCGGCGTCGAGGGACAGCTGTTCCGGACCCGGACCAACGAGCTGACGATCAAGGGGGCGAAGCTCGAGTTCCTGGTGAAGTGCTTCGTCCCCCTCCCCGAGAAATGGCACGGTCTGAGCGATGTCGAGACTCGCTACCGGCAACGCTATCTTGATCTCATCGTCAGCCCCGAGTCGCGGCGCGTGTTCGAGATCCGCAGCCGGGTGCTCGCCTCCATCCGAACGTTCCTCAACTCGCGCGGCTACCTGGACGTCGAAACACCGATGATGCAGCCGATCCCCGGCGGCGCGCTGGCACGTCCATTCGTTACGCACCACAATGCGCTCGACATGCGGCTCTACATGCGCATCGCGCCGGAGCTGTACCTCAAGCGGCTGACCGTCGGTGGGATCGAGCGCGTCTACGAGATCAACCGCAATTTTCGTAATGAAGGTATCTCCACCCAGCACAACCCCGAGTTCACGATGCTGGAGTTCTACCAGGCCTACAGCGACTATCAGGCCCTGATGGTGATGACCGAGGAAATGCTGTCGTTCGTCGCTCGCGAATCGACTGGGACGGACCAGATCCGGTTCGGCGAGCACGAAATCTCGCTGGCGCCGCCGTATCGGCGGATCTCGCTGCGGGAGGGCGCGCGGCTGAAGGCGTCCGAAACGCTCGGTGTGGCGATCGCCGATGCCGATCTGCGCGACCGCGAGAGGGCGGCAGGCATCGCAAAGCAACTGGGACTCGACGTCCAGAGATCCTGGGGCGCGGGCAAGATCGCCACCGAGATCTTCGAACGTCTCAACCAGGACGACCTCGTGCACCCGACGTTCGTCTACGACTTTCCCACGGAAGTGTCGCCGCTTTCCAAACAGCGGCCCGACGACCCGGACACCGTCGAACGATTTGAGCTCTACATCGGCGGCTTCGAAGTCGCCAATGCGTTCAGCGAGCTCAACGATCCAGCCGAACAGCGGCGCCGCTTCGAAGCGCAGCTGCGGGACCGCGCCGCCGGCGATGACGAGGCGCACGCGATGGACGAAGATTACATTCGGGCGCTCGAGTACGGCCTCCCCCCAACCGCCGGAGAGGGCGTCGGAATCGATCGCCTGGTGATGCTGCTGACCAACAGTCCGTCCATCCGGGATGTCATACTCTTTCCTTTGATGCGGCCGCGAACGTGAAGCCGAACGTGAAGCACTGTCTTCGTCTGAAGGGTTGTCACCACAGAGGCCCGGAGCTCCACAGCGGGCTTTCTCTGACTGACAACAGATCCCTGTGGATCTCTGCGCCACTGTGGTTACCCGCGGACGGTGAATAACCTCCCGTTCGAGCTGTTCGTCGCGATCCGTTATCTGCTCGCGCGGCGGAAGCAGGCCTTCATCTCATTGATTTCCCTCATTTCGACGCTCGGTGTCATGGTCGGCGTCATGGCCCTGCTCATCGCGCTCGCCTTGATGACAGGCCTCCAGGGGGAGTTGCGCGACCGGATCGTGGGTTCATCAGCCCACATCTTTGTCTTCAAGGGAGGCGGCGCCGGGATCACGAATTTCGAAGAGGACATCGCGAAGCTGAAGCAAGTCCCGCGAGTGATCGGCGCCGCGCCAGCCATCATCGGGCAGGGAATGATGGTCGGCTCGAACCGGAACGGGTTCGTCACGATCAAGGGCATCGTTCCGGACCGCGAATCGGAGGTGACGGAGATCGAGAAGGCGATGCAGAGCGGCAGCCTCGGCGCGCTCACGCCCGTGGACGGTCGCCCCCCAGGCATCCTGATCGGCCGGGAGCTCGCGAGCAAGTTGGGCACGTTCCTGGGCGACGACGTGTATTTGATGACGCCCGAAGGAGGCGTGGTGTCGCCGGTCGGGTTGTTCCCGACGCAACGGCGGTTCCGGGTCGTCGGCCTGTTCAGTCTGGGGCTGTTCGAGTTCGACGAGGCCTACGCGTTCGTGCATCTCGAGTCAGCCAAACGCCTCACCGGCCGGGACAAACCCGACCTGATTCAGCTGCGCGTCGCCGACATGTTCGAGGCGCGCGAGATCGCCGATACGATCTCGACCCGTTTTGGCGCGGAATACATGCCCCAGGACTGGTCCGATCTGAACCAGTCGTTGTTCAGCGCGCTCTCACTCGAGAAACTGGCGATCTCGGTCACGATCGGTCTGATCGTCATGGTGGCGGCCCTGAATATCGTTGCCTCACTCGTCTTGCTCGTGATGGAGAAGAGCCGTGACATCGCGATCCTGAAGACGATGGGCAGTTCCGCCGCGAGCATTCGACGCATCTTCATGCTGCAGGGGCTGGTGATCGGGTTGATCGGGACGACGGCGGGCGCGATTGCCGGGTGGATCGTCATCTACGTCGCCGACCGCTACAGGCTCGTCAGAGTGCCGCTCGACGTCTACCAGATTTCCCACGTCCCGTTCAGGCTCGAGCTGGCGGATTTCGTGATCGTCGTGATTTCCGCGATCGTGATCTGCTTCATCGCGACGATCTACCCGTCACGCCAGGCGGCGAAGCTGGATCCAGCGCAGGCGCTGCGGTACCAGTAAGACAATGCTGAATGCTGAATGTTGAATGCTGAAGTAAGGAGACAATTATGACTTCGGCATTGCCCCTTACCTCAGCATTCAACATTCAGCATTCAGCATTGCCATTGTCCCCCCCATGCCGTTCCTGATCGCCTCCGGCGTCGAGAAGAGTTACGAAGTCGGTACCAGCAAGGTGCTCGTGCTGAAAGGGCTCGACGTCTCGCTCGAAAAGGGTGAGATGGTCGCCGTGGTTGGTGCGTCCGGAGTAGGAAAGAGCACGCTCCTGCACGTGCTGGGAGGGCTCGACGCGGCGGATTCGGGGTCGGTGCGTCTGAACGAGACGGATCTCACGGCGCTGTCGGACGCGGAGGTCGTCGCCTTCCGCAACCTGAACGTTGGGTTCGTCTTCCAGTTCCATCATCTGCTGCCGGAGTTCACCGCGGTCGAGAACGCCGAGATGCCGATGCGGATCGCCCGGCGCCCGCATGCCGAGGGGCGGGCGAGGGCGGACGAGCTGCTGCGGCGCGTCGGTCTCGCCGAGCGTCTCGAACACCGGCCAGGAATGATGTCGGGAGGGGAGCAGCAGCGCGTCGCCATCGCCCGGGCGCTGATCATGAGCCCGGCGCTCCTGCTGGCCGACGAACCCACCGGTGACCTCGACGAGCACACGGCCGACACGCTCCACGCGCTGCTGCGCGAGATGCACAAGGAGCGTGGGCTGACGTCGCTGATCGCGACCCACAACCCGCGGCTCGCCGCGGCCTGTGACCGTGTGCTGCGGCTCGCGGATGGCCGACTGACGCCGGCGTGACCAACGAACCGACCCACCAACCGACGGACGGCTTTCAGCCACGAAGCCCACAACGGCCCACAACGATCACATAGGCCACCAAGTTTCTCTTAGTGCTCCCCGTGACCATTATGAGCCTTGTGAGGCAACCGTTTGTGTCGCCCTTCGTCTTTCTACTTCGCCACCGTAAACGGCGCCATCGCGTTCGCGGTGTCCCACGCGAGGAAGATCTTGCCGCCAGCGGCGTCGATATCGCAGAAGCCCCAGGTCAGCTGATCGATCGACGCGTTGCTCTTGCCGACCGTCATCGGCACACGAGCGACATCCTTGTCAGGCGTGTAGTCGAAAGCGCCCCACAGCGTGTCTGGCGTCTTGTCCCCGCCGCTCTTTTTGGCCCCATAGGACGAGACGATGAGCGTCCACTCGGTCGGTGACTTCAATTCCACGAAGAGGCTGTACTCTCCCGGGGGAACGGTCTTGCCGCCCAACACCAGGGGCGCCTCAGTCATGAGCCGCGTCGAGATGTTCGCACCCGCCCGCCACAGCGGGGCTCCCGCATTGAGCGTCTTGCCGTAGTCTGCCCCGCTGCCGAAGACGTCGCGGCCGCGCTTGATCGGGCGCCCGTAAGTGATTTCGATCCACTTGCCTCCCTGGTAGCGGTCGCGGGTGCCGTCCTTGACATAGTGGCCCCCTACTTGTGTCTGCGCACTCCCGGCGGGGCTGGCTGGGCGGGGTGCCGCTTGCGGGGCCGGGGCCTGGCTCGGTGCAGCCGCGGGTGCCGGTGGTTGCGCGAGGGTGACGGTGGTGACGGCGGCCAATATTGCCGCGCTGAAAATCAGCTGTCTCATTCGTGAAGATCCTCCGCCGCCAGTATGCCTTAGCGAGCATGAACCGCGGCAGCAGGGCGGATGCCCAAATGAAGAAGCCGATGAGTCCTCCGGCGAGTATCCTGCGTCTAACCCCTATAAAGATGGGAACTTAGGCCGATAAGGGGTGTATAATCGGCTGGTAAATCTCCCTCCTTCACACAGGTAACACCGGATGTTCGAACGCTATACAGAACGGGCCCGGCGCGTTCTTTTCTTCGCTCGATACGAGGCCAGTCAGCTCGGGAGCATTTCGATCGAAACCGAGCACCTGCTTCTTGGCTTGATTCGCGAAGGGAAGGGGCTGACCAGCCGGATTTTCGCCCGCTCGCACCTCTCGCTCGAGAGTATCCGCAAGGAGATCGAGGGCCGGACGGTTTTTCGCGAGAAGGTCTCGACCTCCGTCGAGATCCCCTTCAGCGCCGAAACCAAGCGGGTCCTGCAGTTCGCAGCGGAAGAGGCGGACCGCCTCCTGCACAACTACATCGGTACCGAGCATCTGTTGCTGGGGATCCTGCGCGAGGAACGCTCGGTGGCGGCCACGATCCTCATGGAAAAGGGGATGCGGCTCAATACGGTGCGCGAAGATATCGTGGCGCTGCTCAATGAGAAGACCACGATCAATCGCGTGAAGGAGACGCCCTTGCTCGCGGAGTTCTCCCGGGACCTGACCGAAGCGTCGATGAAGAATCAGCTCGATCCGCTGGTGGGCCGCCACCTCGAAATCGAGCGGGTGCAGCAGGTTCTCTGCCGCCGGACCAAGAACAACGCCGTGCTGATCGGCGAGCCCGGCGTCGGCAAGACCGCCATCGTGGAGGGGCTGGCCCAGAAGATCGTCTACGGCGACGTGCCGCATTTTCTCGCCGACAAGCGCCTGCTGGCGCTCGATATCTCGCTGATCGTCGCAGGCACCAAGTATCGCGGCCAGTTCGAAGAGCGTCTCAAGGCGATCATGAAGGAGCTGACCGAAAACCCGAACGTCATCGTGTTCATCGACGAGCTGCACACCCTGGTCGGCGCGGGTTCGGCCGAGGGGTCGCTCGACGCGGCCAACATCCTCAAGCCGGCGCTCTCCCGCGGCGAGATCCGGTGCATCGGCGCGACCACGCCCGCGGAATACCGGAAGTACATCGAGAAGGACCGCTCGCTCGAGCGCCGGTTCCAGGCCGTGAAGGTCGATCCGCCATCCGAGAAAGAAACCATTCAAGTGCTCATGGGCGTCAAGGACAAGTACGAGTCCTTCCACCATGTCGAGTACACGAATGAGGCCATCGAAGCGGCGGTCTACCAGTCGAGCCGCTACATCACGGACCGCTTCCTGCCGGACAAGGCCATCGATCTGGTGGACGAGGCCGGTGCGCGCGCGAAGCTGCGGGATGCCGGATACAGCGAGGAGTTCGGCGAGATCAACAAGAGCATCCGCGTCGCGGTCGAACAGATGGAGACCGCGGTCTCTGAGAAAAACTTCGAGAAAGCGCAGTTCTACCGCGAGCAGGAAGTCCAGGCTCGCGAGAACCTGCAGTTCGTCCGCGAGAAGTTCGATGTGAAATCGAATACGCGACGGGTCGTCGTCGGCAAGGCGGAGATCGACGAGGTCGTCTCCAAGTGGACCGGCGTGCCCCTGACGTCGATCAACCAGGATGAAGGGGACAAGCTGCTGCGGATGGAGGAAGAGCTCCATCGCCGCGTCATCTCGCAGGAGCGGGCGATCTCGGCGCTCGCGCGCGCCATCCGCCGCTCACGGGCCGGGCTCAAGAACCCGAACCGTCCAGTCGGCAGCTTCGTGTTCCTCGGGCCCACGGGCGTGGGCAAGACGGAGCTGGCCAGGGCGATCGCGAACTTCCTCTTCGGGAGCGACCACGCGCTGATTCGCTTCGACATGTCCGAGTACATGGAGAAGCACTCGGTGTCGAAGCTGATCGGCTCGCCTCCCGGATACGTCGGCCACGAAGAAGGCGGTCAGCTCACCGAAAAGGTGAAGCGGAACCCGTATTCGGTCGTGCTGCTCGATGAGATCGAGAAGGCTCATCCGGACCTCTTCAACATCCTGCTCCAGGTCTTTGAAGACGGCCACCTGACCGACGGTCTCGGCAACCGGGTGAACTTCAAGAACACCATCATCATCATGACGTCGAACATCGGCGCCCGCTTCATCCAGAAGAAGGCGTCGCTCGGGTTTCAGTCCGCCGATGCGACCACAATCGCCCGCAGCGTCAACGACATGGTGCTCGGCGAAGTGCGGAAGACGTTCAATCCGGAATTCATCAATCGCATCGACGAGCTCATCGTCTTCGAGGCGCTCTCGGACGACGATCTGAGGGCGATTACGTTGCTGCTCGTCGCGCAGCTGAATGAGAACCTGGTCGACCGGAAGATCCGGCTCGCACTGCTGCCCGAGGCACTCGACTGGATCATCGAACAGACCTGCAAGGATCGTTCGTACGGTGCCCGTCCCCTCCGTCGCGCCATCCAGCGCCACATCGAGGATCCGTTGTCCGAGGAGTTGATCCGCGGTCAACTCAAGGGGGGCGAGATCGAGGTCTACCTGGAAGGCGGCGCCTTGGCCTATCGCCCCGCGGGCGTCGCCCACGACGGCCGGACGCTGGCCTGAGGCGTCTAAAATCCAGTACACTCGGGGTTTGATTCGGGCTTCGGGCTTCAGGCTTTGGGCTCCAAGCGGCAACGAGGGGTCTGCGCATCCGCTCGTGGGGAGCCGCCTCGTTTGTCAGCTCGCGTCCAGAGAGTGCCTGAAGCCTGAAGCCCAAAGCCATTGTAAAAAGCCGTCCAGTATGCGATTTCTCGCGAGTTTAATGGTCGTGGCAGTTGCCGCCTCCGCGTCTGTCGCGGCGGCGAGCCAGTCGCCTTCTTCCCCGCTGCCTCCGGCTTCGGCGCCCCAGGCGCAGCCTCCGGCTTCGATCGGCCAGCCGCCTTCGGCTTCGACTCCGCCGCAGTCGCAGCCGCCTTCGCTCTCGCCAACGACCAGCCAGGCCGTGATCCAGTTGCCGGCGACCGTCTGCGACCTGTCGGTTCCGGCTCCGAGCTCTCCGCCACCGGCCGACTCCGGTCCCTACGTCTACGCACTGATGCCGTGTTTCGCGGCGCAAGGGGGGGCCTCGGTCATCGATCCCATCACCTATCTGCACTACATCGAGCTGAAGAACTACGTCAGCGTGCCGGACGACAAGAAGTGGGTGCCTTTCACGGATCAGATCGAGCAGGTCGTGCTCGCCGACTTCAAGCGCCTCTGGGCCACGAACTTCCTCGATGACCTGTCGGTCGACGTCCGGGATGTCGCCCTCGGCAACGGCGTGATCGGCAAGCTCGTGATCTACAACATGGAGGAGCGCCAGCGGATCAAGATCGTCGACTACGTGGGCTCCGACAAGGTCGACCAGGGCAAGATCGAAGAAGCGCTGAAGAAGGCCGGGATCAACCTGCGGATCGACTCGTTCATCGATCCGGGCCTCGTGCGCCGGGTCTCGGGCATCGTCCGCGATGCGTATGGCGAGAAGGGCTATCAGTTCGCCGAGGTGAAGCCGACCGTCAAGGAGCTGCCGGGCGGGCCGAAGCTGGTGCATCTGACGTTCAATATCGATTCGGGCCCGCAGGTGAAGATCCGCGCGGTCGACTTCGTCGGGAACAAGGCGGTCAGCGACGGCCGGCTCGAACGCCAGATGAAGGAGAACAAGTCCAAGGGCTGGCTCTCGTTCATCACCGGCGGCGGCACGTTCAAAGAGGACAAGTTCGAAGACGATGCCGACCTGATCGTCGAGTACTACCGCAAGCGCGGCTTCATCACGGCGCGGGTTGGGCAGCCGGATCTCAAAATCCTTGAAGACGAGAACGACGGCAACACGCGATGGGTCGAGCTCGTGGTGCCGGTGACCGAGGGCAATCGCTACCGGGTCGGGAATTTCAACTTCGAGGGGAACACCATCGTCAAGGCGGACTTCCTGCGCCCGCTCTTCAAAATGGACCAGGGTGACTATTACAACGAAGAGAAGATCCGCAAGGGTCTCGACAAGGCCCGCGAGGTCTACGGTGCGGGTGGGTACTACGAGTTCACCGCGTATCCCGATCTCGCGCCGCGTGACATGCCCGCAGCGAACGCGGATGGGGCTACGGGGCCGTCCGCCCCGACCCCAGCGGCCAAGGAACCTGACGGTCCGCCGGTCGTCGACGTGACCATGCGGGTGCAGGAAGGGAAGCAGTATTTCGTCAACCGCATCACCTTCCTCGGCAACACGACCACGCGCGACAATGTCATCCGGCGCGAGATGCGGCTGGTCGAAAGCGGCGTGTTCAACACCGAGGCGCTGAAATACTCCGTCCGCCGGTTGAATCAGCTCGGCTACTTCAAGGCACTCGAAGGGGAGGCGATCGGTGTAGACAAGACACCGGGCAGCGACAACAAGGTCGACGTCAAGCTGCAGTTCGAGGAGCAGAACCGGAACCAGCTCACGTTCGGCGCGGGTGTGTCGCAGTTCGAGGGCTTCTTCGGGCAGCTGTCGTTCCAGACGTCGAACTTCCTCGGACGCGGCGAAACGTTCACGATCTCGGCCCAGCAGGGCAGCCGGGCGAAGAACTATCAGCTGGCATTCAGCGAGCCGTTTCTGTTCGACCGGCCGATGACGGCCGGCATCGATATCTTCAACCGCGAGTTCGAATACATCGGCCTCTACACCCAGGCGTCAGCCGGCGGAAACCTCGTCTACGGTTTCCAGGTGCAGGACTTCGCGCGGATGTTCATCAATTACAGCTTCGAGCGGATCAAGGTGAAGGACCTGAACCCGGCCTTCCTCAATCCGCTCGTGCTCGCAGGCAATCCCCTGCTGCAGGAGTCGCTGCTGCTCGGCGCGGGCGGTCAGCGGACGGTCAGCAAGATCGGCCCGACCTACGTCTACAACACGATCAACGACCCCATCTTCCCCACCACGGGCAAGCGGCTCACCGCTTCCTTCGACCTCGCCGGTCTGGGTGGCAACACGAAGTTCTACAATCCGCGGATCGAGGGGATCGCGTATTTCCAGCAGACGCGTCGCACGTCCTTCGGGTTCCGTGCGCAGGCCGAGTTCATCGCGTCCTACGGCAAGACGGTCGCCCTGCCGATCTTCGAGAAGCTGTTCATGGGCGGGGAGTACAGCATCCGTGGCTTCGACCTCCGGACGGTGGGGCCGCGCGATCCGTTCTCGGGCGTGGTCGTGGGTGGTAACAAGAGCCTGCTCTTCAACGCTGAGTACCTGATCAACATTGCCGGTCCGGTGCGGCTCGTGCTGTTCGCCGACGCAGGGCAGGTCCGTGACGTCGGCGAGGGCTTCGCCTGGAAGGAATCGCTCTACCAGAACCGCTTCCCGCCGCCCACCAGCATCACCTTGACCGACCCGTTCGCCGGCGGTCTGCTGACGGATCCGGGTGCGCCGGTCATCGCCCCGGAACGGGTCAGGATCGGGGACCTGAGTGCGTTCAAGTCGTCGATCGGCGCGGAGATCCGCTTCTTCATGCCTGTGCTGAACGTGCCGTTCCGGCTGATCTTCGCGATGAATCCGAGCCGCGGCGGCGTGTTCGACAATCAGCTCCTGCCGGAACGCCGGTTCAAGTTCCGGTTCGCGGTGGGATCGACATTCTGAGGAAGCCTTCAGCTGTCAGCCTTCAGCTGTCAGCTGAGAACATGAAGCTGTCCGGCGAACCGGCGGCTCACACAACGCTGGTAGCTGCCAGCCAGATGCTCCGGTTAAGCTGATAGCTGATGGCTGAGAGCTGAAAGCTCAATGAAAGGGACTGACTGCATGAAGGTTTTGAAGACGACAGTGACGGTCGCGGCTTTGACGATGGTGCTCGCCTCGGGTCCGGCGTTCGCGCAGGCCACTCCTCCGGTCCAGAATCCGCCAATACAGAATCCTCCGGCGCAGAATCCGCCCGCGCAGCCGCCTGCCACCCAGCCGCCGATCGGGACGCAGCCGCCCGCGAAGCTGGTGCCACCGGCGCAGCCGCCGAAGCCATTTCCAGAGGGTGCAAAGGTCGGGTTCATCGATCTCCAGACCATCGCCTCGAACTCGGTCGAGGGGAAGGCAGCCACCGCGAAGATCCAGGAGCTGAACAAGAAGAAGACTGCCGAACTGGCCGAGAAGAACAAGCAGGCACAGGCGATCCAGACCAAGCTCCAGCAGAGCGGCTCCGTGCTGAGTGAACAGGCGCGCGGCCAGGCCGAGAAGGATCTCCAGAAGATGCAGCGCGACCTGACAGCGATGCAGGAAGATGCGCAGCAGGAGATCCAGGAGATGACCCAGCAGCTCCAGGCCGAGTTCCAGGAGCGGCTCAATCCGGTCATCGAGCAGGTTGCCACCGAGAAGAACCTGCACGTCGTCTTCAGCGTGCGCGACTCCGGCATCGTCTGGGCCTACAGCGGCGTGGACATTTCGGCCGAGGTGATCAAGCGCTTCGACGTCGCTCCGAAGACCGCGCCCAAGAAGTAGTGGCGATCAAGATCGCCCAATCGGGCGTTGCGATCGGCACCGAACCGGCCAAGGCGGTTCAGACCGCCGGCCGTTACGTGCCGATCAACATCCCCGAGACGCTGGAGCGTCTCTGTTACCGGTATCCGTCACCGCTCGTCGACGCGGTGACGGAGCACGATCCGGGCAAACGGATGGTGGCGGTCAAGAACGTCACCGTGAACGAGGAGTTCTTCCAGGGGCATTTCCCCGGAACCCCGCTGATGCCTGGCGTGCTGATGATCGAGACGCTCGCCCAGGTGGCCACCCTCCTGCTGATGCACGGGACCGAAGGGGCGTCGGGCGATCGCGTGTTCCTCCGCGGCGTCGACAACGCCAAATTCCGCAAGTCCGTGGTTCCCGGTGATCGGCTCCGGCTCGAGGTGACCCTCGGGGCCCGCCGGCCCCGCATGGCCCGCGCAAACGCCGCGGCCTACATTGACGACATGCTGGTTGCCGAAGCGGAACTGGTGATGGGGCTCGTCGGCGGTGCGCAGTCGGTTCCGCCGCGCGCGCTGGTTGATCCGACGGCCGTCGTCCATCCGGCTGCGCGGATCGGGCTCGGAACGCGGGTCGGGCCGCACGCTGTGATTGGCGAGCACGTGCGGATCGGACGGAACTGCCGGATCGGCGCTTCCGCGGTCATTGATGGTTTCACCACAATCGGTGACGACAACGAGATCTTCCCGCTTACCTCGATCGGCCTCATCCCGCAGGACCTGAAGTTCGGCGGCGAGCCCACGCAACTGCGGATCGGGCACCGCAACGTCTTCCGCGAGTTCGTCACGATCCATCGTGGAACCGGCGGCGGCGGGGGGATGACCGAGATCGGCCACGACAACGTGTTCATGGCGTATGCGCACGTCGCGCACGACTGCCATGTCGGCAGCCACACGATCTTCGGCAATGCCGCGACCCTCGGCGGGCACGTGACCGTGGAGGATTTCGCGACGATCAGCGCGTTCTCAGGGGTGCATCAGTTCTGCCGCGTGGGGCAGCACGCGTTCATCGGCGGGTTCTCGGTGATTACCAAGGACGCGTTGCCGTTCGCGAAGACCGTGGGCAACCGGGCGCGCATCTACGGCTTGAACACGATCGGTCTGGTGCGCCGAAAATTCGCCGGCGACTCGATCACGAAGTTGCGCCGCGCCTACAGGATTCTGCTGCACTCGAACACGAGCCGGGCGCTCGCGCAGATCGAGAAGGATCCCTCCCTCAGCTGTGCGGAAGTGCTGTACGTCGTGAACTTCATCCGTACATCGCGGCGGGGTGTCGGCTTACGACGACCGAGCCGGCGGTTCGAAGACGACGCGGAGGAGTAGCAAAGGCAATGCTGATGCTGAAGTAAGGGGCAATGCTGCTTTCGTCCTTGCCTCAATACTTCAGCATTCAACATTCAGCATTCAGCGTTGCCTTTACGGGTGCTGCACTGTGAAGGTGTAGCCGACGCCCTCGGTCAACTTGCCCGTATCGTAAATCCTGGCACACAGCGTTCCCACGCCAGACACGCTGCCGGTCAGAATCTGACCCTGTAGCGCCGCGTCGTTCGAGCGCACTTGCTGGCAGGTGGTGGACGCCGCGTCGTAGGTGCCAAGCGCGAACCCGACCGCGATGGTGGCGTTGGGAGTGATCCCGGTGAGCGTCACGGTGACCGTGCCCGCGGCGGCGACCGGGAAGGTGTGGGTCGCGGCGCCGTTGACGTTGATCGTTCCGGTGAACGTGTCGGTTGTCGTCGGTGCTGGCTCGGTCGGTGTCGTGCCGACGTCATTGTCGCAGCCACCGGCTACGACGGCGGCGGCCAGCAACAGGGATTTCCAAAACGCTTGCTGCATTCCTGCTCCTGATTCACGCCTCGGCGCGAACCTCCGTGATAGATGCCCGCGCCGGGGGGCGTGGGCGGTTCTGATAGACTGATCGATCGTGCCCCGACCGTTTTCGCCTGCACAGGTCCGCCGGAGCGTTGCCCGCCCGGACGGACGATTGCCCGTATCTTTAGACGCCGCAACCCGGTGTTTGGCCAGGTAGCCCGTGTCCCGCATCGGCATCATCGCCGGCAACGGCCGGTTCCCGTTTCTTGCGCTCCAGGGCGCGCGCAGCCTCGGTCACGACGTCACGGTCGTGGCCGTGAAAGAGGAGGCATTCCCTGAACTGGAGCAGGCGGCGCGGGACGCGAACGCGGGCTTTCACGCCGTCTCGCTCGGCCATCTGGGCAAGTGTATCAAGATTCTCAAGCAGGACGGCGTTTCACAGGCCGTATTCGCCGGGCAGGTGAAGCACGCGAAGATCTTCTCCGGCATCATCCCGGACCTCACGCTCCTGTCGGTGCTCACGCGGTTGAAGGCCCGGAACACCGACGCGCTCATTGCCGCGGTAGCCGACGTGTTAAAGGGGGAAGGGATCGAACTGCTCGATTCGACCAGTTTTCTCGGACCTCTACTGGCGCACCACGGCGTCCTGACCCGCCGTGCGCCAGATGACGACGAGCGCGCGGACTTCGATTTCGGTTACCGCATGGCGGACGCGATCGCGGGCCTCGACATCGGCCAGACGGTAATCGTCAAGGGGAAGGCGGTCGTTGCTGTCGAAGCGATGGAAGGGACCGATGCGGCCATCGCCCGCGGCGGCGCGCTGGCGGGCGCCGGCGTGAGGATCGTCAAAGTCGCCAAGCCGAACCAGGATATGCGCTTCGATGTGCCGGTCATCGGGGTCGCGACCGTCCGCGCGATGCAGGCCGCCGGGGCAACCGCCCTGTCAATCGATGCGGGGCGCACCC
>JACDBQ010000206.1 GCA_013694845.1 Acidobacteriota bacterium | reverse complement strand
ATCGGCGCCGGCTGGAACGCGGTCACCAACGCACTGCTCGGCGGTTGGAGGCTCAGCGGCATCTTCACGACGCGCTCTGGCGTTCCGGTCACCGTCATCGACGATCGGCGCCGGTCACTGCAGGGGGAGCGCGGGTTCGAGCGACCGAACTGTGTCGGCGACTGGAAACCGGCGGATCAGACGCTGAATCAGTGGCTGGACATCACGGGGTTCGAGGCAGCGGCGCTTGGCACCTTCGGCAACTGCCCCGTCGGTGTAGCGCGCGCACCCGGGTACACCAATCTTGATCTGGTGCTCTCGAAGCGCTTCGCGGTTGGCAGTCTCCGCTATGCCGAGTTCAGGGTCGAGGCCTTCAACATTCTGAATCACCCGAGCTTCGGCGCGCCCGGCCGCGACATCTTGGCGCCGAACACGTTCGGCATCATCACGTCAACCGTCAGCGCCCCGCGCGTGGTTGAACTTGTCTTCAAGTTCCACTTCTGATCGCCTCGAAGGCCCGCTGCACAGACAGGTGCGGCGGGTCTTCGACCCGCTCGTCACGACCTCCTTGAGCCACCATATTCCGGAATTCCGATCAGGCGGGCACGACCGGTTCTGTGCGGCCGACCGTCGTTTCCACCAGAGGCGTCGTCGGATCGATCGTCGTAAAGACGATCGCGGACACCGCCAGCATCCCGCTGAACACCATGAGCGGCACGTCGTACCGACCTCCGAACGCATCCACGAGGTTGCCGAACGC
Organism: Acidobacteriota bacterium; assembly: GCA_013694845.1. Lineage (GTDB taxonomy): Bacteria > Acidobacteriota > Vicinamibacteria > Vicinamibacterales > 2-12-FULL-66-21 > JACDCA01. Next base: position 2,494 of record JACDBQ010000206.1, on the reverse strand, counting down.
AATCGACGAGATGAATGATCCGAACTGGCCTGCCATGTTCATCGCGCCTGTGACGGCGCCGGCATGACGGCCCCCGACATCGAGGCAGACCGACCAGGAGACCGGCAGCATGCAGTCCATGCTGAAGTAGCCCAGGGTGAGGAGCGCGACCGCCACATAGCGATCGTCGACCGTCGCCGTGCCAAACAGGCAGAGGGCGGATACCGCGAGTCCCGTCGAGGCAACCGTCCGGCGGCCGATGCGCAGCCCGAACCGGCGCACCAGCGCGTCGCTCAGCCAGCCGCCGAGCAGGTTCCCAACCGCACCCGCCAGGAACGGCAGCATCGCGTAAATCTTCATTTCGTCTGCGGTGAAGCCCCGCCCTGAGCGCAGGTACGTCGGCATCCAGGACAGGTAGAAGTACGCCCCCCAGCAGTAGGTGTGATACATCAGCATGATCTTCCAGAGGCCGGGCCGGCTCAGCACCTGTTTCCACGGAAGGCCGCGATGCGCCTGGTGTGGAGACGCGCCGATGTGGGCAATTTCCTCGGGCGACACTCCCGGCTTTTCTGCGGGGGTATCGCGATACCACCACCACCAGGCCGCTGCCCAGAACACCCCGAGGAAGCCGAACAGGTAGAACGCCATCCGCCATCCATACACGGCCACGATCGGAACGACGAGCAGCGGTGTGAGCGCGCCACCCAAACGGCTCGCCATCCACACGGTGCCGTGTGCACGGCCCCGTTCGGCCACAGGGAACCATCGCGAAATGCTGGCGGACGCATTCGGATAGGCACCAGCTTCACCTGCGCCAAAGGCGAAGCGCATGGCCAGCAGCGCGGGATAGCTCGACACGACACCGGTCAGCGAGGTGAACGCCGACCACCAGAGCACGATCCGGGTGAGCACCTTGCGAGGACCGATCCGATCGCCAAGGGCCCCGGACGGTATCTCGAAGAGTGCATAGGACAGGGCGAAAATTCCCACCACCCAACCCCATTGTGTCGCCGAGAGGTTCAGGTCGCGCATGATCTCGGGACCGGCGACTGCGATGCAGACGCGATCCAGGTAGGTGATCATCGAAAGGAGGAAGAGCAGCGTGAGTACGCGATAACGGTGTGGCATGGGTTCTCGCCGGTTACAGGGACGGGCGGATACGATGTAGAGCGGTTAAAGGCAGCGGTGGCAGCCGCGCAGAAGGGCTCGAGCCCTCCGCGCGCCATTGAACCCGCTACGTGGCCAGCGGACGGCCGCTCGGCACACGGATCCTCGTGTACGTCTCGGGCGCGGGACGCCGCTTGGCTGAGAACGTGGCGTTCAGGTACTCGCCCATATAGACCATGCCTGACATAGTGTTGTTCGCGATCGAACCGGCGAACGTGAAGGTCACGTTCACGCCAGGACGACGCTCCGAACTGCGCAGTTTCACCTGGTCACCTTCGACCTCGCCGACCATGTCCTTGGCGGCAAAATCCCCCTGGTGTGTGCCACGAATCCAGTTGCCGTCCTGCTCGATGGAGAAGGCATGCTGACTCTTGCTGCTGAAGAACTCGATGTCCACATCCCACCGCCCGGTGAGGTTCGTTGCGGGCGCGGCCATTGTCGTGTCGCGAGGGCTGCGCTTCCGCGACAAGACCGAGTGGATGCGGTCGGCGGCCACCTTGTCATCACCGGGCTGCATCATCCACGCGGTGACGGAGATGGAGGTCACATTCGGGTCCGGACCGGCGCCCCGGCGCCCGCCGCCACCCGTGCCCACCGCGACTCGAGGGCTGGATTTGGCAAGTTCTTCAGCCGCGTCCTCGCCACTGACGTGCAACTTCGCCGGGTTCCACGAAATCACGAGTGACGGGCTGCGGTTGCCGAGTCCGTCAGGTTCGCGGACATCCGTCGTGATCCCGTCGATCGTGGAGACTCGCTTGGACACGTTATCGAGCCACGACAGCCACTTCTTCCACTCGGCGGGGTGATCGCGCTTCTTCCACGCCTCAACGGCCGCAAGCATGCCGAGCATCTCTTCTCGGCCCACCTTATTGTCGCGCCCGGGTCCGTGGTGAGGCGCGCTGGCCTGCCAGGCGGACATGAGTAAGTCCTTGCGGCCGAGCAGCACGCCCGCGCACTGCGGGCCGCAGATCGCCTTGCCGCCGCTGTAGGCCACGATCGTCGCACCCTGCTGCAGATGCACGTTGGGGATCGTGAGGATTTCCGCGGCCGCATCGACCAGGATGGGGATCTGCTTCGGCCTGGCGATGCCGGCCACGGCAGCGAGCGTGAGCGCCCCCGATCCGGGATGATCGGACAGCAGGTAGATCATTGCGGTTCGCGGACTGATCGCGTTCTCGAGTTCTTCCGGTGTGTCCACGGTGATCACGGTGACGCCGATGTTGCGCACCGCGGCGTCGTACACGTTGCGAGACGACCGCGGGATGATCACCTCGGTCTTGGCGAACCCGGTCAGGTCGGGAATTCGAACCAGTTTCTCGGGGTTGCCACCGGTCACGCAGGCTGCGGT
>JACDBQ010000440.1 GCA_013694845.1 Acidobacteriota bacterium | reverse complement strand
ACGTTCTCGTCGACCACGTAGTCGAGCATCTCGCTTCCCGCCACCTTGACGATCGAGGCTTCGACCGCGAACTCTTCCAGCGCCGAGAGCGCCGCCGCGGCGTCGTCACGGCCGGCGATCGCTGAGTCGAGTAGACCCGCAATCCTGAAGAGCATGCTTTCGACCGCGTACTCGCGCGCCGTCATCTCGGCGAGCTTGTAGCGGATCGCGCCGAACTCGCCGAGCGTGCGCCCGAACTGCCGGCGCTCCGACGCGTACTTCGCAGACTCGGCGATCACGAACCGGGCGCCGCCGCTGCACATGGCGGCGAGCTTGAACCGTCCGTAGTTGAGAACGTTGAAGGCGACCTTGTGCCCCTTGCCGATCTTGCCAAGGACCGCATCGGCCGGCAGGCGGACCTCCTGCAGGTTGAGCGGGACGGTGGAGGAGCCGTGCAGCCCCAGCTTGTGTTCTTCCCTGCCGGTCGACACGCCCGGGAAGGCGCGTTCGACGAGAAACGCGGTGAACTTCCCGCCGGGGTCGCCGCCTGCCGATGGACCGTCATCGTGGACCTTTGCGAAGACGGTGAACACGTCCGCGAATCCCCCGTTGGTGATCCACATCTTCTCGCCGCTCAGGATGAAGCTGCCATCCTGCTGGCGGACCGCGCGGCACCTCGCACCCAGCGCGTCGGATCCGGAACCGGTTTCGCTGAGCGCGTAGGCGCCAATCATCTCGCCGCTGACGAGACGGGGCAGGTACTTCTGTTTCTGTTCCGGCGTGCCGAAGCAGAGCACCGGTGTGATCGAGAGGCCCGTTTGCCCACCGAAGGTAACCGCCCACGACGGCAGACGGCCAACGGATTCCGAGACGATGAGCGACGACACCTTGTCGAGCGCGAGGCCGTCGAACTGTTCGGGAACGTCCGTGCCGATCAGCCCGAGATCCCCGCACTTTCGGACCAGGCCGCGGACGAAGTCCCAGTCCTTTGATTCCAGCCGATCGACCGCCGGCATGACCTCGTGGGCTACGAACTCGTCGGCCGTGCGGCGGATCAGCCGATGCTCATCGGTCAACTTTTCCGGGCTGAAGACAGCATCGGGAGAAGTGGCCTCGAACAACCACGCGACCCCGCGCGGCTTGATGCTGACGTTCATGGCCACAGCTTACCAACTCTGGTGCACTACGGATCAACGCCAGGCCAGCTTCTCTCACGAGTTGGACACGGGGAGCAGCAAGCCCACGAAGAGCACGACGCTAACAATGCATTGTCCTGGATTTCTTCGTGCGCCTGGTGGCCTTCGTGGGTGGGCCCCGTCAGGCCGTAGATCAATCGGCGCTCTCGCGAGCTCGATCAGAAGCCCCCCAGCAGATCCTCCAGGGCTTCGCCGACTTCGGGGGTCTTGCCTTCGAACAGGTGGTCGGCCGCATCGATCAGCACGAGCTCCTTTGGTTCTTCGAGCCTGCCGTAGAACGCCCACATGCCCTGGACGGGACACACCTCGTCTGCCTCGCCCTGGACGAAGAACTTCGGCTTCGTCGTCTCGAGAGTGTTGGGGAAGGTGTAATCCATGCCGGATGCCGAGGTCGCGACCGGAGGGGCGATGCCGATGAGGGCCTCCACGCGATCATCCACGGCGCCGACTTCGAGGGCGACCCACGCGCCAAACGAGAAACCGGCCGACCAGAGCCGCGTACCCGGATATCGCCGCGCCATGTAGTCCAGCGCCGCCCGGAAATCGTCTTTCTCCCCTTCGCCCTGGTCGAACGTTCCGGCGCTGCGACCGACGCCGCGGAAGTTGAAGCGGAGCACCGCGCACCCGATCCGGGTCAAGCCTTTGCTCCCCTGGTACACCGCCTTGGTGTGCATGGTTCCGCCGAGCTCGGGATGGGGATGGGCAAAGACGACGGCGGCGTGTGGAGACTCGGTTCGACCCGCGGGTTCGTCGAGGATCGCCTCGAGGAATCCCTTCGGGCCTTCAAGATCGCTGATCGTCATAGCCTAAACACGCCTCAAAACACCAAGAGCACCAAGGTCACAGGGACCACCAAGAATCTTAGTGGTCTTGGTGTCTTCGTAGCATTTGTGGAAAGGGCCGTCAGCTCGTGGTGGGTTTCTCGTTCTGGATGAATTCGCAAACCGTTGCCGCGAACGCCTCTGGTCGGGTGACCAATCCCAGGTGGCCGGTGCGTTCGATCAGCGCGTGTTTTGCTCCGCGGATCATAGTCAGGTAGCGGCGCGTGCTCTCGACCGGGACGATCTGATCGAGCGGCGCCTCGCCGGTCACGATCAGGGTGGGCGCCTGGACGCGCGCGCAGTCCGGGGCGAAGTCGATCGCCTGCTGTTCGACGATGCGGGCGGCCATGAGCGCGGGGATCATCGGCGCGGCGGCAACCCGGAGGCCATGGCGCGCGAGAAACGCGATCCGTTCGCGCGGGGTCTCGAACGCCGTCCTGATCTCCGGCCAGATCCGTAGCGGCGCAGTGGCGACGAATTTCGGCGTCGTGCGCCAGGGGCTCGCGATGTAGGCGCTCTGGATCGAGCTCGGCGCCCAGCCGGGCGATGGAGACGACGCGATCACCAGCGCGCTGACCCGTTCAGGCCGGGTCGCCGCGTATCGCAGCGCGATGAATCCGCCGTACGAGATGCCGCACACAGCCGCTCGCTCCAGCCGCGCCTGGGCGAACACCTCGTCGAGCTGCTCCAGATAGCTGTCGAACCCCTTCGAAGCGTCATACCGTCGCCCGGCCCGCAGGTCGCCGCACAGGGAATAGCTGATGGTCGTGCAGCGCGTCTGCAGGCGCGCCAACGCCGGTCGGATCCACTCCCACCTCCCCTGCACCCCGGGAATGACGATGATCGGCGGTCCGGACCCACCCTGAAAGATGCGCATCATGCTGATGACCTCAAGTGTGGCGTATTACCCCCCATGTTGGATACGAACTTGGCCCGGCCCGGTTTCTGCACGCTACACTTGTCTGTCGCGGGAATGGTTCCCGGCACTCAGGAGTTGTCATGAAGTTTTTTCACACCTTTCCCGTCCTCGCGCTGTTCCTGTCGCTGGCCCTTTCCGCCGGCCCCTCCGCGCAGAGCCGCGGCAACCTCCGCATCAGCGGCAAGGTGGTCGACGAAGCCGGGCAACCGGTTGCCGAGGCCCAGGTTCGAGCGGCGAAAAAGGGGGAGGCACAGCCCGAGGTCCTCACCGCGAAGACCAATAACAAAGGGGAGTACACCATCAACGAAGTGACTCCCGGTGAATGGGTCATCGAGGCCATGAAGGACGGCCTCGGCGTGAAGGAAGTCCTGGCGACGCTCGCCGACGGTGAGCGGACCAAGACCGTCGACATCACGATCGCGAAGCCCGCCCCGACAGTGGATCCCGGGGTGGAGATCAATGCCGAAGACCAGCGCGGCCTCGCGCTCGCCCAGGCCGGCAAGTTCGCCGAGGCCCGCAAGATCTACGAGGATCTGCTCGCCAAGCATCCGACCGTATACGGTCTGAACGCCAGGCTCGCGACGATGCATGCGGCGGAGGGAAACGGGGCGAAGGGACTCGAGCACGCCAGGATTGCCCTCGAGAAGGAGCCCGAGAACGTCGATTTCAAGGTCCTCGTGGCCGAATTGATGATGGACGCCGGCGACAAGGAGGGGGGGCAGAAGATCCTCGAGACCGTCGACCTTGCCAAGGTGAAAGATCCGCGAGCCTTCACCAACCTCGCGATCAATCACATCAACGCCGGCAAGCATGTCGAAGCCATCGACCTGCTCACCAGGCTGATCGCGCAATTCCCCAACGAGAAGATCCTCCTCTACTATCGGGGTCGTGCCAACATCGTGGCGACCAAGCTGCCGGAAGCCAAAACGGACCTCGAAGCGTTCCTCGCCGCCGCCGCCACGGCGCCGCAGGCCGCAGACGCGAAGAAGCTCCTCGATCAGTTGAACAAGAAGAACTAGCATTCCAGCATGAGATATTGCTGCGCGTCGGCTGGCGCGCTCCTGCTGCTGATCCTCTCGGCGTGTGGCGGGGGCGGCGGCGACGGCAGTCCGTCGCCGACCCCGAACCCGCCCACCTCCACCAACCCGTGCGCGAACGTCTCGCTCGCCGGACTCAACGCTCCGGGGGACGAACGGCTGCGCGCCGAGAAGCGGTCGCACATCGACGGGGACTCCCGATACGACGTGCTTGATGCCCTCGCGCTCAACAGATCGCGCACCGTCGGATCCGCGACCTCGGAGCCCGCCGGGCCCTCGCGCGACAACATCGACATCGGAGAGATCGCGGTCGTGCAGGACGAAGGGGACCTCGTCGCTCCGCCGAACTCGTTCGACCTGCGCGGAGCCGGGGTACGTTTTACCCGCAACG
>JACDBQ010000164.1 GCA_013694845.1 Acidobacteriota bacterium | reverse complement strand
GAGCGGCGGCCCCGGGCACCCCGCCTGGCGTCCCTCCGTTACGCGGGCGCAGCAGGCCCGCTCCACTCCGGGCGCTCATGGGAGCGGCGGCCCCGTACACCCCGCCTGGCGTCCCTCCGTTACGCGGGCGCGTCAGGCCCGCTCCACTCCGGGCGCTCATGGGAGCGGCGGCCCCGGGCACCCCGCCTGGCGTCCCTCCGTTACGCGGGCGCAGCAGGCCCGCTCCACTCCGGGCGCTCATGGGAGCGGCGGCCCCAGCACCCCGCCCGGCGTACCTCCGGGCGCTCATGAGGCGGCCGGGGCTTCGACGCGGATACCGGCCGCCTCGAGGCCGCAGCGCAGCGCACGCGCGAGCGCCGGTGCACCGGGCGTATCGCCGTGGAGGCAGAGGGTGTCGATGTTCAGGATGACGTTCGAGCCGTTGCGGGCGGTGACCCGCGAGTCACGGACCATGCGCACCGCCCGGGCGACCACCGTCTCCACATCGTCGATAACGGCGCCCGGGGCACCGCGCGGGGTCAGTGATCCGTCCGACTCGTAGGAACGATCCGCGAATCCTTCGGACGCGACCGTGAGGCCATTGCGACGCCCGGCGGCCAGCATCCCCGAGCCGGCAAGCCCGAAAAAAATCAACGTGCGGTCGAACGCCGCGACCGCGCGGGCGATCGCGTTCGCAAGGGATCCATCCCTTGCGGCCATGTTGTAGAGCGCACCGTGTGCCTTGACGTGCCGGAGCGGGACCCCTTCCGCTCGGGCCAGGGCCCCGAGAGCCCCGAGCTGCCACAGTACGAGATCGCACGCCTCGACGGGGTCGATCGGGATCTCCCGCCGCCCGAAACCCGCAAGATCCGCGAAGCCCGGATGCGCTCCGCATGCAACACCATGCTGGTGGGCCAGGTGGAGCGTTCGCCGCATCACCGCCGGATCACCCGCGTGCGCGCCGCACGCGATATTCGCGGAGCTCAGGTGTGGCATGACCGCGGCGTCGGAGCCCAGCTCCCACCGGCCAAACGACTCCCCCATGTCACAGTTGATGTCGACGGTCATCAGGCTTTCGGCTTTCGGCGAGATTAGATCATGGCTTTCGTCCGGCTATTACTGCCCGGCCGGAACCAGAGCCGGTGGCCGGAAGACGCAAACCGAGCGGCAACCCAGCTCTTGCAAAGCGATACGACCAGCATGGCGAGGGCGAAAATCAGGACCCCGAGCCAGGCCTGGCCGAACGTCAACGCCTTGTGGAGCGGACGAACGATGAGACCGTAGATCAGTTCGATGTGAATCCAGTAGATGAAGAGCGAGGTGCGCCCCATCTGCTGCAATGGACTGAATGGCCAGAGCATCAGTGGACGCTGGTGCCACCAGTACGCAGCCGCGAGCGACAGCGTCAGGATCCCCGCGCGAAGGATGAAGAACGAAGGGGAGCTCGTCCAGAAGTCAGACCGCGCATACGGGCTCGGCAAGAACGACAGACCGTACCCGGCGACGATAAGGCCTGCGCCGCAGAGCCCCAGCCACACGCTCAGGCGCCGCTCCGTCTCCGGCGTTCGCGTCCCATCGATCAGCACGCCTATCAATGCGCCGCCGAAAAGAAATCCCGCCCAGGGAAAAAAGGCAAAGCTGGTGTAGCCGGCTCGGGGGCGGATATAGCCCTCGAGCGGGTCCGGCAGAAAATCGAGCAGTCCGGTGAGGCGGACCGGAGGCGTCATCAGGGTCATAGCCAGCGTCGCGGCCAGAAGCCAGAGCATCCTGCCCCGGTTCGTTCGTGCCAGGGACCAGCACGCGGCGGCGGCCACGATCGACGGCCCCATGATGTTCAGGATGTCGACTTTCAGCAGTGACCGCCATGCGCCCCAGCTGACCACCAACGCCTGCAGTCGAAACAGGAAGGCGAGCGCGAAAATCTCGAGCCCACGCCTTGCGACGGCGCGCGAAGCGGAGCGCGTGTCCCCTGTTTTCCGCGCGTTGGCACCCGCCGACAACGAGACGGACACACCGGCCAGAAGCAGGAATAACGGCGCGCCCAGGCCGCCCAGTATCATCGACCAGTCATACAGGGTCGAGCCGCGCTGATCGAGCCGCGTCCAGCTATCGAGGACGTGCGCCTCGATCATGATCAGCACGGCCAGGCCGCGCAGCCAGTCGAGATAGCTGCGTCGAGCGCCCAGGTGTCAGTCTCCGGAGGAAACCGTGAACG
>JACDBQ010000159.1 GCA_013694845.1 Acidobacteriota bacterium | reverse complement strand
GTCTTCGGACGGGCGGCATGGGTGTGCAATGTCATCGACACACGCCAGTCGTACCTGCAGAAGCTTCTGAAGCAGGCCCTGGCCGCGCTGGGGTACCAGGAGCAGGCGGCACACTCTATCCACTATTCGTACGAGATGGTCGCGCTGTCGCACGCCACCGCACGCGAGCTCGGATACGACCCGTCCGAAGGCGCCGACCGCCCGTTCGTCGAGGTCTCAGGCCGCAAGGGACTGGGCGTCAAGGCCGACGACCTGCTCGACCGCCTGCGCGACAAGGCAGCCGCCGAAGTCGCGAAGCGCAACACCGACCTGGCGGACACCGACGCCAGGGAAATTGCGGAGGCCATTGCCACCGCCGCGGTCCGGTATTTCATGGTGAAGTTCTCCCGCGGCAAGGTGATCGTCTTCGACATCGACGAAGCCCTCAGCTTCGAGGGGGAGAGCGGCCCGTACCTGCAGTACGCGGCCGTCCGCGCGAACAATATCTTCAGCAAGCTGAAAGAACGTCACGGGCTCGACGAGGCGGCGGTCCGGCACGGAATCAGCGCGGCGTCGGCGAGCGTGATCGAGGCGTCAGACGACGAGGCGCACGACCTGTGGGGACTCGTGCTCGAAGCCGCGCGGCTCGACGAAGTCGTCGACCAGTCCGTCCGCACCCTGGAGCTGTCGGTCCTCGCCAAGTACGCCTTCGGGCTCGCACAATTGTTCAACGGCTTCTATCACAAGTATTCGATCCTCAATGAAGACCGCGAGGACGCGCGACTGTGGCGGGCGGCGGCTGTGGCGTTCTACTGCCAGCAGCTCACCAAGGCGCTCGAGCTGATGGGATGCGTCGTCCCGGTGAAGATGTGAACCGCAAACTGATAATCGGAATCACGCGCTGTAGCAGCCTTGACGACTATGTGGCGTCCGTGGAGCAGTCCGGAGGCCGCGTCCGCGTTCTGGACGTGAGCGAGAGCCCGAAAAAGCTGATCGGCGAAATACACGGCGTCCTGCTGACGGGGGGCGGCGACGTGGACCCGGTGTTCTACGGCCAGGATCGCGATCCCTCGATCCAGGATGCAGAGCCGGGCCGCGACGAGTTCGAGATCGACCTCGCTCGGCGGGCCATGGAAGCGGATCTTCCACTTCTGGCAATCTGCCGCGGCGCACAAGTGCTCAACGTGGCCGCCGGCGGTACGCTCGTGCAGGACATCCCCACCGCCATCACCACCGGTCTCACCCACGCGATCGCGCGGCCGAAGAACGCCGTCGCGCACGACGTGACGATCACCCCAGGCACCAAGCTCCATCGAGCGCTGGGCGGGGCCGTCAGTGCCACCCACACCTGCCGGGTGAACAGCCGTCATCATCAGTCCGTCGCCCGTGTGGGACAGAATCTGGCGTCGGCGGCGACCGCGTCTGACGGAATCGTCGAGGCGATCGAGAACACCGATACGGAATTCTGCCTGGGTGTGCAGTGGCATCCGGAAAATTTCTGGAGGACCGGCGAGTTCACCCCGCTCTTCGACGCCTTCGTCGCATCGGCGCTGGCTCGAATCCGCGAGGTCTGAATCTCCGGTCAGCGGTCGAAGACGCCCAGGGTCTCCACATGCGGCGTGTTCGGAAACAGATCGAACCCGCGGAGACTCACCAGCCTGTACCCGGTATCGAGCAACCGGCGCGCGTCCCGGGCCATCGTCGGCGGGTCGCAGGACACGTAGACGATCCGTTGTGCGCCTGAGTGTGCGATGTCGTCACCCGCTTCCTTTGACATCCCGGTCCGGGGCGGATCGACGATGAGCGTGTTCGGGACGGGCCGATCCCGGCGCGCGAGATAGGCTTCGACACTGGACCGCAGCACGCGCAGCCGGTCGGAATACGGCGCCGCATTGCGCAGCAGGTCCTGGCCGCTGACCGAGTCCCCCTCGACGGCAGTGATTTCTGCCTCCCCCGCCGCTGCAAGCGCGACCGAGAACACACCGACCCCCGCGTAGAGGTCGAGCACCTGACCCGGGACAACGCTGTCCATCACTGCCAGCACGAGTGAATCGATGAGGAAGCGATTAGCTTGAAAAAACGCTTCCGGGTGACGTCGAAGAGTACCGTTCGCGGGAACCCGTCCGCGGGTCAGGACCGCGATCGTGTCACTCACGATCGGGTCCCCTGAGGAGTAGAAGCTGGCATCACCGGCGCGCGCGGTGCACCCCGTCAGACCCGCGGCAATCACGACGCGGTCGAGCGCGTCGATCGACAGTCGGCCGTCGCGGATATCGAAGTGGAGGGCCCGCTGGTCCGCGGCGATGTTCTCCGAGAGCTCAACGGACGCCACGCCGAGCCCCTGTGCCGCCAGGGACGCGACGGACGCTTCCACGGCTTCGATGGACGCGTCGAGCACCTGACCCGTCTGTCGTGGCTCGCAGAATTCGTGTGTGCCTTCACGATAGAAGCCGGGCCGGCCGTCACGAACGTGAAATCGCGCGCGCATCCGGTACTCGCGCTCGGCAGACCCGGCCACCTCGATGACGTCCTCGAAGGGAGCCCGGCCGATGCGCAGAAGAGCGTCGCGAATGATTTCCGACTTCAGGAGCAGCTGCCGGGGATAACTGACAAAGCTGTAGAGGCAACCCCCGCACGCGGGGTCCCCCGGCGGCTCGCGGCGGTCGGCTGACGGCTCCAGCACCGTTACGGTATCTGCGAAAGCGACGCGCTTCTCGGCACGACTGACGCGGACCGTGACCCGCTCCCCCGGTATCGCGCCGGCGACCAGGACGACTTCCCCCTCATGGCGCCCGATCATTCGGCCGCCCGAGGCGGGCTTCTCGATCTGAAGATCGAGCAACTGTCCTGGGCTCACCGGCATGGGTTACTCATATGAGAGGACTGGCAGGTTCAGTGCGTCGCGCAGCAGGCGCTCGTACGCGACCTTCCGCGCGCGCGCCAGCGAGTCTGCCGGCATCCGGCCGGCGAAGCTGGCAAGCTCGGCATCCGCCTCGGCCTGCAAGGCACCGGCGGTCGGGGGATCGATTCGCTGAGACGCGGCGGCGACGAGGGCCCTGTCCAGCTCACTCAGCCGTTCGATCAAGCGCGCCCGGGCCTCGCCCCGCGCCGTCTTCGCCCGCGCGGCTGACTCGTCGAGCTCTCCCGTGATCCGCGCGATGGCCTCGTCGTACCCGGCATGCGCGGTGAAGCCTTTCGGCGCAAGCAGCCGGGAGACACTTCGTTCGATGTGAGCCGACAGCGATCCTTTCCGCCCGGAGCCACCCCACTCGTCGCCACTCACCCTGGCCTCGGCGACCTGCGTTGCGCCGGCACCGATCGCCCGCCGCCAGTCATCGAACGCGGCCAGCACGTCTGCTTCGCAGAACTCGATGCGCATCGGCCGACGCCGGGCTCCCCGCCCATTCGCACGCTCGCAGCAGCGGTCGATACCTCGAAACGCGACCTTCAGCGGAACGCCCTGGTCCGCCCACTCGCGTACTCTCTCAAACGCCGGCCCGACGATGCGAACGAGGTGCCCGCCGTTCTTCTGGCACAGGTAGGCTTCGATCTCCCGGCAGTAATCCGGTTCATCCATGCTGATGACGCTGCCAGATCATGCGCAGTCCCTGCAGCGTGAGGTCCGGCTCGACCCGCTGGATGACGGTGGTCTCGCCGGCGAGGACGTCCGCCATGCCGCCAGTCGCGATGCAGATGGCGCGTTCGCCATCTTCGAGTTCCAGGCGCATGCGCACCACCAGGCCTTCGACCAGGGCGACGTATCCGAAGAACAGGCCCGACTGCATGGACGTCACGGTCGTCTGGCCGATCACGGACGGAGGTTTGCGAACGTCGACCCGCGGCAGCCGGGCGGCGCGCTGAAACAGCGCGTCGGCGGAAATCCCGATCCCCGGACAGATCACGCCCCCGAGATACTCCCCTCGCTTCGAGATGGCGTCGAATGTGGTCGCCGTGCCGAAGTCGACGACGATGAGCGGGCTGGCGGTCTGGCGGCCGAATATCTCGTAGGCCGCGACCGCGTTCACCACCCGGTCTGCGCCGACGTCCGATGCCGGTCGATAGAGCACCGGCATGCCTGTGTTCGAGGCGGGGTCGACGGTCAGCGGCCGCTTGCCGAAGTAGCGTTCGCACATCTCTTCCAGGGTCCGGGTCAGAGGGGGAACGACTGACGACAGGATGATGCCCTCCACGCTGGCCAGGTCGATCCGGCTCCGCTCGCACAGGTGCGTGACGAGAATCCCGAGCTCGTCGGCGGTCCGTTCGCGCATCGTGACCAGCCGCCAGCTCTCCGTGAGCCGATCGCCGTCGAACACGCCGAGGACGATATTGGTGTTCCCGACATCGATGGCAAGAAGCATGGTGAAGGTTGATTCTACAACCAGCGTACCTGGCCGGATCGGATGGCTTCGATTCGTCCACCGGTGCGCACCAGCAGTGCACCGTCGGCGGCCACGCCGGATGTCACTCCGGCGACAGTTCCCATGGCACTGTCGCATTCGACGCGCGACCCGCTCGCCGACGGCGCGAGCTCCGTCCACCGTTGAATGACGCGGGCCCCTTCGCCGGCAGCCAGGTCCGCGACTCTGGACGCCAGACTGGCCAGGCACTCGGCGAGGACGGCGCCCGCATCCACCGCCCGTCCGAGTTCTGCCGAGAGGGATGTCGCGCGGTCGGCGATCCCGGGAGGATAGGCCGCCGGCAACAGATTGATGCCGAACCCCAGCACGACATGCAGGCCGTCGCCACCGGTCGACGCCTCCGCGAGAATCCCCGCTACCTTCCGCCGCCGCCCCAGCCCGCCATCGACCACGATGTCATTGGGCCATTTGATTTCGACCGGGAGTCCGGCGCCGGTTCGGATGCCTTCCGCCACCGACACACCCCCCGCGAGAGTCAGCAGCGGCGCCACACGGGGATCGCGAATGATGACGGAGACGTACAGGCCGGCGCCGGCCGGCGAAAACCAGGTGCGCCCGAGCCGCCCGCGGCCGGCGGTCTGTGCGGAGGCAACCACTGTCGTCCCTTGAGGCGCCCCCTCGTCTGCCAGACGCGCGGCTTCGTCATTGGTGGAACCGATCTCGCTGAAATAGTGCAGAGGGTTGCCGAAGGCACCGCGCCGGTCCGCGCTGCTGCACAACGCGAGATCGAGGTCGCAGGGCAACGCCTCAGGCATCCGGTTCGATTTCGAAACTCAGGTCGGCCGCGGGGGCGGAATGGGTCAGGGCTCCGACGGAGACGTAGTCCGCGCCGGTTGAGGCCAGCTCGGGGATGCGATCCAGCGTCACGCCGCCGGAGATTTCGACCTTGGCCCGGCGCGCAATCCGCCGCACGGCTTCCCGCGCCTGCTCGATCGGCAGGTTGTCGAGCAGAATCATATCCGCGCCTCCGGCGAGCGCCTCATCGACCTGCGCGAGGCTCTGAGCCTCGATCTCGATCGGCATCTCCCGCCGGGCGGCACGCATGCGCTCGATCGCCCGGGCCACGCCACCGGCCAGCCGGATGTGATTGTCCTTGACCAGGATCGCGTCGTCCAGCCCGGATCGATGATTCGTACCACCGCCCGCGCGCACGGCATACTTTTCGAGCGCTCGCAGCGTCGGCGTCGTCTTGCGGGTGTCCAGGATGGTGATCCGGCCGCCGGCAGCATCGACGTACTTGCGGGTGAG
>JACDBQ010000140.1 GCA_013694845.1 Acidobacteriota bacterium | reverse complement strand
GCGCCGCGCCGTCGAGCGACAATCCCCAGCAACGCTGGCGGCTGATGATCGCCGCCGCCTCTTCGAACCGGCCGAGCGCCTCGTACGCGGCAATCAGAATGTTGCCGGCCTCTTCGAGTCCAGGCTTGAGCGCGAGCAGATCGAGCAGCTCCCGGACGGTGTCTTCGTTCCTCCCCGCGAAGTGATGGACCCATGCGACCCCGAGGTTGATGAACGGGGACAGCGGGTCCAGTGACCGCGCCTTGCGGGTCGCGATCATCGCCTCGTCGAAGCGGCCTCGGGTGACGAGGACCAGACTCTGGACGGCGTGGGCCAGGGCGGAATCCGGATCCAGTCTCAACGCGCTGGTCACCGCCTCGTCGGCCGCCGTCCAGTCCCAGCCGAAGAACAAGCGTTCGAGGCCAAGGGTGACGTAGGCGTCGGCCAGGTTGGCGTCCAGCTCCAGCGCCCGCAGCGCCGCGGCACGTGCCCGGGGGAATCCCTCCGTGGGCACGATGAGGCCGTAGTACGACAGCGCACCATAGGCGTTACCCAGACCGGCGTAGGCCTGGGCGTACACCGGATCGTATTCAAGAGCGCGTTCGAAATGCTCGATGGCGCGATAGAAGCTTTCCGGTCCCCAGTTGTGCCAATGGTGGCGGCCGCGCAGATACTCCTGGTAGGCGTCGGGATTCACGGTGGCGCGTTTCCGCAGCTTCTTTTTCTGGGCGCCGGTGAGCTTCAGCCGCAAGGCTTCGGAAATCTGCCACGCGATCTCTTCCTGGACCAGGAGCAGATCGGAGGTCTTCTGCCGGAAGCGCTCACCCCAGAGCTGGGTCTCGGTCGTCGTGTCCACCAGCTCGGCCTGGATGTTGAGGACATCCCCCTGCTGCACGACGTGCCCTGTGAGGATCGTGCGCGCGTTCAGCGCCAGGCCCACCGTCGACGGATCGGTCTGCAATCCCTTGTAGCGGAATACCAGGCTGCGCGGCACCACCCTGAGCGCCGGTAGCTGCGAGAGGCTGTTGATGATGCTCTCGGTGATGCCATCGGTCAGGTACTCGATCCGGGGATCGCCGCTGCTGTTGACGAAGGGTAGAATTGCGAGCGATTTTCCCCTGGCCTTCGTCCCCCGGATGGGGGACGGACGACCTGCGCTGCCGCTCAGCAGGCCGCGAAGCGTCATGGCCAGGTCCGCGGCAGACGCAAAACGCCGGAGCGGATCCCGCTCGACGCATTTCGAGACGATCGTCCGGAGCTCGCCAGGCGCGGCGGCATCCACCGCTGAGAGATTCGGTCTCCGGTCGGCCAGCAGGTTGCCGATGATCTCCTGGGGCGTGGCGCCGGTGAACAGCCGCGTGCCGGTGAGCATCTCGTGCAGCACACAGCCCGCCGCAAAGATATCGCTGCGTCCGTCCACCCGGTCGCCGGTCACCTGCTCGGGCGACATGTAGCCGAACGTGCCCAGCACCACGCCGGGTGCGGTCCGCATCCCGGTCACCAGTTCGGATCCGGGCGCATCGAACCGGTGCACGGCCAGACCGAAATCGAGGATCTTCACCGCGCCGCCACTGGTCAGGAAGACGTTCTCGGGCTTGAGGGCGCGGTGGATGATCCCCTTGACGTGGGCCGCCGACAATCCTTCCGCGACCGACGCGGTCATCGTCACGGCATCTCGCCAGGCGATCGGGCCTGCTTGCAACCGCGTCCGCAGCGTTTCACCTTCGAGCAGTTCCATGACGGCGAACAGGACGCCGTCGGCGACGCCGAGCTCGTGGATGGCCATGATGCTCGGATGAGAGAGCGCCGCCACCGCGCGGGCTTCAGTCTCGAACCGCTGACGCATGACGGATCAGCGGAGATGTGTTCCGCCATCACCTTGATGGCGACGTCGCGCGCCAGGCGCAGGTCGGTCGCACGGTACACCTCACCCATCCCGCCTGAACCGAGCGGGGCGGTGACTTCGTACTGGGCCAGGCGGGTACCGGGGGACAGGGACATGTCGGAGCTGTGGCGCGATCGCGAGAACCTTAATTATCTCACGCCGCCTGTCGCGACCCCCATGAGCCACGACGAACGCGGTAATTCGGAATCAGGCCACGGTTCAACACGGTTCCACACGGTTCAACACGGCAACACGAAAACCCGCGGCTGACCAGAACGCAACATGGCAGGCACGGGAGACTCAGGCCACGGTCAACACGGTGCAACACGGCAACACAGGAGCTCACGGCTCTGTGAGCTTTGAGAGCTTTGAGAACTTCGTGAGAGCAGAACTTCTTATGTCGTGGTCGTGGGCTGAAGAGCGCGCCATGCCGACATGCCGCCGGTGACGTTGATCAGCCGGTCGATGCCAGCACGCGACAGGACGCTGGCGGCGAGCGAGGAGCGGTAGCCCGCTTCGCAGATGGTCGCGACGGTGCGATCACGCGGAAGCTCCGACGCTCGTCGAGCGAGGTCCCCGAGCGGAATGTGCACGGCGCCCTCGATGTGGCCGGCGTTCCACTCGCGGATGGTACGGACGTCCACCACCAGGGGCGGGTTGCCGGCGCCGATCGCTCCGTGGAGGTCCTGGACATTGGTGAGCGGGTACGAAGCGGTCGGCAGCCCCGTGTCGCGCCACGCCTCGAACCCGCCGTTGACATAGCCATCGATCCGCGACACGCCCACCCGCAGGAGCTGGCGTGCCGCGTCGGTCGCCTCCTGCGGGTTCGCCGCGAGCAGAACGATGCGGGCGTCGGCGGGCAGCACGTAGCCGCCCCAATACCCGACCTTGATGCCGTAGCCGAGATTGAGTGCGCCTAGCGGGTGCCCGGCCGCGAACGTCGTTGCGCTGCGCAGATCGATCATCAGCGCGCCTGCGCGGATCGCGGTGACCGCCGATCCCGGCGAGATGGCTGCCGGGCCCCGGTACCCGTTGACGAGGCCGAGGAGCGGCGGGCCCTCCTGGTTCAGTTTCTTCATCCGCGGGAAGTACGGCGGCGTATCGGGCAGGTCCGCGAGCACGGCGGCGACGAACGCCTCTTTCGTCCCGTGCTGCAGCATCGGGTTGAAGCGCTTCTCCTGCCCGATCGTCGTGAACGGATCGTTGCCGATGCCTGCGCCGCACAGCGATCCCGCACCGTGCCCCGGATGCACCTGGATCCGGTCATCGAGCACGAGAATCTTCTTGAACAACGAATCGTAGAGGTCACTGGCCAGCCGTCGCGTCTGCTCCTCGCCCAGCAGATCGGGACGCCCGACGGCGCCGACCAACAACGTGTCCCCCGTGAACAGACGCACCGGCTGGTCCGGCTGGTTCGTCAGGACCGAAATATGCTCCGGGGTGTGACCCGGCGTGTGCATGAACTCGATCGAGAGATCGCCGACGCGCAGCCGCTCGCCATGGGTCGCCTGGTGATGCGCGTACCGGAGATTGGAGCCTGGACCGGCGATCGTCCTGGCTCCGATCGCCCCAAGTTCCCGGGAGCCGCACGCAAAATCGGCGTGCACGTGCGTCTCGAACGAGTAAACGATCCGGATGTTGTTCGCGCGGGCGGTCTCGATATAGATGTCGACGTCGCGGCGTGGATCGATGATGACGGCCTCACGGGTGCGCGGGCAGGCGACAAAGAACGAGCTCTGCGCGAGCCCTTCGTCATAAAAGCGTTGGAACATCGGCTAAACTCCCCCGGCGGCTCGACCACCGCGCATTCTACACCCATGCCCCTCCTCCTTATCCCCATCATCATGGCCGCCGGCGCTGTCGCCGGGTGCCTGGGCGCGGTGCTCGGGATCGGCGGGGGCGTGTTTCTCATCCCCCTCCTCAACGTCGGTCTCGGTCTCGACCTGCCGATCGCTTCCGGGATCAGCCTGATGACCGTGATCGCCACGTCGAGCAC
>JACDBQ010000129.1 GCA_013694845.1 Acidobacteriota bacterium | reverse complement strand
GGCGGCTGGTTCAGTTGTCGCTGGCGCGTTCTCCGATCCGGGTCCTGAGTGGCCCATGTGGGGAGGCACCGCGGACCGCAACATGGTCTCTTCGATGAAGGGGTTGCCCACCACCTGGGACCTGAAGTCCAAGAAGAACGTGAAGTGGATGTCCGAGCTCGGCTCCCAGAGTTATGGCAACCCGGTCGTGGCCGGCGGTTACGTCCTGGTCGGGACGAACAACGAGGCGATGAAGGATCCCAACGTCAAGGGAGACAAGGGGATCCTGATGGCTTTCCGCGAATCGGACGGCCAGTTCATGTGGCAGGCGGTGCACGATAAACTGGCCGCCGGTCGGGCGAACGACTGGCCCTTCCAGGGAGTGTGCTCGACGGCATTGATCGAAAACGGCACCGCCTACTACGTCTCGAATCGCGGTGAGGTGATGGCGGTCGACCTCGATGGCTTCCGCGACGGCTCGAACGACGGCACCGTGAAGGACGAGAAGCTCACGCGCGAGGTGGACGTCGACGTCCTGTGGCGCTACGACATGATGGAAGAGCTCGGCGTCATGCAGCACAACATGTCGAACTCCTCCCCGGTGTCATTCGAGAACCTGATCTACGTCAGCACGTCGAACGGCCAGGACGAGAGCCACGTCAACGTGCCTTCGCCGAAGAGCCCGGCGCTCATCGCCATCGACAAGACCACCGGTAAGCTCGCGTGGGAAGACAAGGGCGTCGGCGAAAAGATCCTGCACGGCCAGTGGTCCTCGCCGGCAGTCGCCAGGGTCGGCGACGTGGTGCAGGTCGTCGTCGGGCAGGGAGACGGCTACGTGCGCGGCTTCGAAGCCAAAACCGGCAAGCCGCTGTGGGAATTCGACCTGAACCCGAAGGACTCGGTCTGGCCGAAGACCCGCAACGAGGTCATCAGCACGCCGATCATCGTCGACAACGTGGTCTACATCGCGAATGGCCAGGATCCCGAGCACGGCGAAGGAGTCGGTCACCTCTACGCGATCGATGCGACCAAGCGCGGTGACATCACGACGACGGGGCAGCTCTGGCACTACAGCGATATCCGCCGCTCGATCTCGACCGGCGCACTCTTCAACGGCATCCTCTTCTATCCGGACTTCAGCGGCTTCCTCCACGCCCTCGACGCCAAGACCGGCAAGCAGCTGTGGAAGCACGACATGTTCGCCGCGATCTGGGGATCGCCGATGGTCATCGACGGCAAGGTGTACCTGGGAGATGAGGATGGTGACGTCACCATCATGAACGCGGACCGGACCATGAAGATGGTCGCGGAAAACAACATGGGCAGTTCGGTCTACTCCACCCCGGTGCCGGCCAACGGCACGCTGTTCGTTGTCAATCGCAACCAGCTGATCGCGTTGTCGGAGAAGTAGGATGACGGAGCTTCTGTTTCCCCGCGCGAAAACCGTTGTCTCCGCAGTCGTCGCCGTCACCGCGATCGCCGCTTTCTCGGTCGCCGTCCCGGCCCAGGCACCGACAGGGGACTGGCCCCAGTTCCGCGGAAAGGACGCCAGCGGCGTGGCGACGGCGGCCTCCGCTCCCCCGGTGGCGTGGAGCGTCGAGGCACCCAAGGCCATCGGGTGGAAGACTCCCCTCCCGGGGCTCGCCCACTCGAGCCCGATCGTGTGGGGCAATCGCGTGTATGTGACGACCGCGGTCGCAGCCGATGGGAAGTCCGGGCTCGTGCTCGGGGACGTCAGTAAATCGGGAATTGATTCAGCCACGGACAACGGAAAGCACTCCTGGCGGCTGATCGCGCTCGACAAGCAGTCGGGAAACGTCGTGTGGGACAAGGTCGCCCACGAAGGCGTCCCGCGCATGAAGCGTCATGTCAAAGCCAGCCACGCGTCGGCCACCCCGGCGACGGACGGCCGGTATATCGTCGCATTGATGGGGACCGAGGGGCTGTTCGCCTTCGACATGAACGGCACCCTGAAGTGGCGGGCGGACCTCGGGATCATGGACGTCGGTCTCGTGGATGACCCCGGCATGCAGTGGGGCCCGGCGAGCTCGCCCGTCATCTTCGGCGATCTGGTGCTCGTGCAGAACGACCGTCACAAGGGTTCCTTTCTCGCAGCCTACGACCTCGCCACCGGCAAGGAAGTCTGGCGCGCACCGCACGACGAGTACCCGTCGTGGGCCACCCCCGCGGTGGTGCGCTCCGCCGCGCGCACGGAAATCGTGACCAACGCCGGGCAGTACATTCGCGGATTCGATCCGAAGACCGGCCGGGAGTTGTGGCGGCTGTCGGACAACCGGACCCAGGTGAAAGTGCCGACGCCGATCGTCGCCGGCGACGTCATCGTGGTGACTGGCGGATATCCCCCCGGCGGGCGGCCGATCTACGCGATCCGTCCCGGCGGATCGGGTGAGTTGAACGACAAGTCGCTCGCGTGGAAGACGGATCGCGGCGCCCCGTATACCAGCACGCCCCTGATGTACGACGGGCTGTTGTACGCGCTGACGGACAACGGCATCCTGAGCGCCTACGAACCAAAAACCGGCGAGCGCATCTATCAGCAACGGGTTGCCGGCGGGTCCGGCTTCAGCGCTTCGCCGATCGCGGCCAACGGCCGCCTCTATCTCGCCAGCGAGGACGGAGACGTCTATGTCGTCAAGGTCGGGCGCACGTATGAATTGCTCGGCACCAACCGCATGGGCGAACCGCTCATGGCCACGCCGGCCATCAGCGGGAACACCCTGTTCATCAGGATGGTCTCATCGCTGGTGGCGGTGAGGTGAAGCATGTCCAACGTGCGACGTGCGACGTGCGACGTGCGACGTGCGACGTGCGACGTGCGACGTGCGACGTGCGACGTGCGACGTGCTGGAAGCTGAGAACGTGAAGTGAGGTTCGAGTTCATGACGCGCTTTTCTGTCCGGGCGCTGGCCGTGGTCGTGCTGAGCGTCGTTACGGTGTCGGGGCAGGCGCCGGCCAACGGGTGGCCGCAGTTTCGCGGGTCGCAGAACCTGATCGGTACCACGCAGGCGGCGCTGCCCGCGCAGCTGAAGGTTCAGTGGACCTACGAAGCCGGGGACGCGATCGATTCGTCGGCCGCGATCGTAGACGGCGTGGTCTACGTGGGTTCGGCCAACGGTGAGCTTCATGCCGTGAACCTGTCCGACGGCAAGGCTCGCTGGAAGTACAAAGCCTCACCGGACGGCATCGGCGAGTCGTCGCCCGCGGTGGCCAACGGCCTGGTGTACGTCGGGGACCTCGCGGGCGTGGTGCACGCCGTCGACATCGCCACCGGCAAAGCGGCGTGGACGTTCAAGACCGGCAGCGAAGTGAAGTCGTCTCCCGTCGTCGTCGGTGACAAGGTCCTCATCGGTTCCTATGACGCACACCTGTACGGGCTCGGCGCCCGGGACGGCAAGCTTGCCTGGAAGGTGCAGACGGAAGGCTACGTCCACGCCACACCGTCAATCGTCGACGGCATTGCCTACATCGCCGGGTGTGACGAAGTTCTCCGCGCGATCCGGGTGGCCGACGGCAAGGAAATGTTCACTCTCTCTTCCGGCGCTTACACGGGCGCCTCGCCCGCCGTCCAGAACGGGCGCGCGTATTACGGGACGTACGAGAACGAGGTGCTGGCCGTGGACCTCGCGGCACGGAAGATCGTGTGGCGCTACAAGCATCCCCAGAGAAACTTTCCCTTCTACTCGTCACCGGCCATCTCCGGGGATCGTTTGTTCGTCGGCGGCCGCGACAAGATGCTTCATGCCCTTGACCTCAAGACCGGCAAGTCGCTGTGGACGGTGATGACCCGCGCGCGCATCGACTCCTCACCGGTCGTCTCCGGCGGCAGGGTGTACGTCGGCTCGAGCGACGGGAAGCTGTACGTCGTCGATGCGGCCACCGGCAAGACCGCGTTCGAGTTCGAGGCGGGCGGACCGCTGAGCGCCTCCCCAGCGGTTGCGGACGGAAAGCTGGTCATCGGCTCAGCCGACGGCAAGCTGTTCTGCCTGGGGGCATGAATCTCGAAAAACTTCGCAGCCACTGCCTGTCACTACGCGGAGCGACCGAGCAGATCCAGTGGGGCGCGGACCTCGTGTTCAAGGTCGGCGGAAAGATGTTCGCGGTTGCCGCGACGGAGCCGGGTTCCGGACATCGAGTCTCGTTCAAGTGCAGCGATGAGGGATTCGCCGAGCTGGTCGAGCAGGACGGCATCGTCCCGGCCCCTTACCTGGCGCGGGCGAAATGGGTGGCGCTGGAGGCGCGGGAGGCCCTGAGCGACCGCGAAATCCAGAATCACATCCATGAGTCGTACGATCTTGTGTTTGCGAAACTGACAAAGAAACTGCAAACCGAGATCTCCGCTGCGCCGGCACCGCGCAGGCCTCCCCGCCGCTGACCGCTCCGGACGGATCCGGGCGTTGAACGGCAGGGCCCCAGTCACGTCTCCTCTTCATGGTGATGCACGTCATCGAGAGCGCCGTCCACGATGTCCGGGTGGCCGTTCGTCAAACCGCGCGGCACCGGGGAGTCAGCGCGATCGTGCTGGTCACGCTTGCGCTCGGCATCGGGGTCACGACCACGTTCTTCTCGGTCCTCAATGCGGTGGCGTTCCGGCCGTTGCCGTTTCGCGATCCCGGCGCGCTCGTGTCTATTCGCCGCACGGATGCGACCGGCCTCGGCCGATGGCGCATGAACTACGACACGTTCCGCACGCTGGGGCGGGTGACCGGGGCTCTCGAAGCGACGGTGGCGTATGTACCGCGCGCCGTAACGCTGTCGGGGCGAGCCGTTGCCGAAAAGGTGCCCGCGGCGGATATCTCCGGGGATCTCTTCGATCTCCTGGGGACTCCCCTCCTGCGGGGCCGATCCTTCACCAGTTCAAACGCTGAAACGCGACCCGTCGTGATCGCGCACGATCTCTGGACGCAGAGCTTTGGCTCGGACCCCGCGGTGGTGGGCACGACGGTCATCATCGACGGCGCCGCACACACGATTGTCGGCGTCGCAGGGCCGGGGTTCGGCTTTCCGTCCGACGCTCGCATCTGGCGCCCGCTGCTCGATCCTTTGCTGCCGTCGAGCGTCTGCGCTCGATGCCTGGCATATCGGGTGTCGGGGCGGTCAGCCATGCACCGCTCGTCGACCGCAACCCGCCCGCCACGAACTTCGTGATGGACGGAACGTCCGGCGACGGGGAGTTGCCGATCGCCTCGCTCAGGTTCGTCGATGGCGCTTACCTGAAGGTCATGGGAATTCCCGTACGCCGCGGTCGCACACTGACCGACCTCGAGGCGCGTGACACGCAGGGGACCGCGATCCTGGTCAACGAGACTCTTGCCCGGAGGCATTGGCCTTCGGCCGATGCTCTCGGCCGCCGCATCCGGTTGCGCGGCGCCGCCAGTCCAAACACCTGGTTCACCGTCGTCGGCGTCGTCGGGGACGTGATGCAACGTCAACTCCCTGGCCAGGCCGAAAACCAGATCTACTTTCCTCTTGTGTACGCAACAGAGGTGACGCTCGTCATCCGTGCCCGAAGGGACGTCTCGGGCGTGGCCGGGAGCGCGCGCGATGCGGTGCGCCTGATCGATGACACGCTCGCGATCACCGCCGGCACGATGGCGTCCACCTACCGTGCCTATGCCGCCGATCGCCAGGCGCAGAGGTTGACCCTTGCGGTGCACCGTGTCCTTCAAGCCGAGCGGCGCGAACACCCGACGTTGCAGTTCCGCGTAGAAGGTGTCGCTCGCCAGTCGCTCGATGATCATGCCGAGCACGATGTAATTCGTATCCGAATACTCCCAGCCCTCACCCGGGGCGAACGGCGGCTTGGCGTCGAAGAGGTATGAAAGACGGTCGACGCCGGTTCAGACCTTGTCGGGATTCGCCGTGAGGTCCCGCGTGAACTTCGGATTGAATTCGTATCTGACCAGCCCGCTGGTGTGGGTCATGAGATGTCGGACGGTGATGGCCGAGGCGTTCGCGATCCGCGCGAACCATGGTTCCGTGCCGAAGAACTTGTCCAGCGTGTCATCTAAACCGAACTTCTTCTCGTGGATCATCTGCAGGGCGACCGCTGAGGCGTAGGTCTTGCCGACGCTGCCGACGAGCAAACGGTCGGTCAGCTTCATCGGGGTGCCGGCCGCGCGGTCTGCGAGACCAACGGCAATAGCCAGGCTGGTACCGTCGGCAAACACGAACCCAGCCGTCCCGCCGGGGAACGCCGCAGCCTTGTGCAGCTCGCCGAACTTGGCCTGCAGCTGGTCCTGGAGAGCTCCGCTCTGAATTGGCTGGGTTGCCGGCTGTTGGCCTATGGCCACTACCCCGAACGAGGCGACCGCGATCATTGGGAGGAACGTGAAACGTCTCAGCATGAACAGATCATAGGCAAGCCAGGACCGGCCGCGAAAGCGGCGTGGGACGAATGGTGCGAGGGTTGCCCGCTTTCTGCTCGGCTCAGCCCTCTTCGCGCAGCCCGGACTGCTGCTCCATGACGGTCTGCTCCGGGAGCGTCTCGGATGGCGGACGATGAGCCTGCCGCACCATCTCGATAAGCGCGAGTGTGACCGCGACCACCACCGGGCCGAGCACCAGACCCAGGATGCCGAAGACCTCGAGACCACCGAGAACGGCAAAAAAGATCAGGAGCTCGTGGAGCCGGGCGCGACGCCCCACCAGCCGCGGCGAGAGCACATTATCGATCGCCCCGATGACCAGCACTCCCCAGGCGACCATCACCACAGCCTTGATGTAGGCGCCAGTGAGCGCCAGGTAGATGGCTGCCGGAACCCAGACCAGAAACGCCCCGGCCATCGGAATCATCGACAGGAAGAACATCACCACGCCCCACAGCAGCGGTGACGGCAGGCCGAGGATCGAGAAAATGATCGCGCCCAGCGTCCCCTGGATGGCCGAGATCACGAGGACGCCGTAGATCGTTGCGGCGATCACTTCCCGCGTCCGAACGGTGATGTCGTGCATCTGAATGCGCTGTAGGGGAAGAATGTCGTACACCGCGTGCCTGATGTTGTCGCCGTCGCGGAACATGTAAAACATGGTAAACACGACGAGGATCATCTGGACGACGGCGCCGACGGCACCGCCGACGAGGAGAAGGGTGCTGGCCGCGAGTGCGCCTCCCCAGGTCTGAAGCCGTTGCGCCACGAACGCCTGAGCAGCGACGGGATCGATGTCGATGTAACCGCGCAGACGGTCGAGAACCCAGCCGAGCCCCGGTATCGTCGCCGTGGACGACATCCGCTGTACACCCGCCTGTAGGTTGTCGGCCGCCCCGGCGAGCTCCCGCACGACCGCGATCGTGATGAACGTCGCAGGCAGGAGGATCAGCACGACCACCAGCAGCGTGGAACTGATCGCCGCCCCGGACGGGCTGCCGACCCGCGCCTTGATCCGCTGGTGCATCGGGTAGAAGACGATGGCCAGCACCGCGGCCCAGAGGACCACGTTGATGAACGGCTGCAGCATCAACCAGCAGAGATACAGCGCGATCGCGAGGACGATCACCAGCGTCACGAGTCCGGCCATCAGCTGACGCTCCCTTCAGAACAACGACGAAGACGGCCGCACGGGAAGAGCGGCACACGAGCGGTGCGCAGCGGTGCATCTCCGATGCCGTTGATTCGGGCAGGGTTTCGGGTCAATCCCCCCACACTACTGTTTCGCCACCTTAATGTAGTAGAGGTCGGTGGCGACGTCGAACGTGTCCTTCCGGCGGTCCGTCTTCATGATCTGCCAGTCGGCGGTCAGCCGAATCGTCTGCCAGGCTTTCGGCTCACCCATCCGGATCGGCATGGCGAAGCCGCGCTCCTCGGCTCTCCAGCGATAGGCAACTGTTCAAGCTTTTTCATCGAACGCGAGCTCCAGCGTCGGAAGACTCGCGCGGCGGAGGTACTGGTCGAAAATCGGCGTGAGGTCCTGCCCGAGCTGCGCGTTGAAGAAGCGGACGACATCCTCGGTCATGATGTTCTGGTCTCTCCCTCGCACGCGGTGTTGATCCAGTGCTTGCCTTCGGGATCCTTGCGGAAGGCGATGCCGCCGAACCGTCCCACCTCACGCGGCGGTCCCGAGTAGTAGAAGTCGATCGAGTATTCACGCCCGGACTTCAGCGTGTCCGGAAAATGGTAGAAGAGCAGGTCGTTGTTGGCGCGGTAGCGGCCGTAGGCGCCTCTCAGGATGTCGGCGCGTGTCGGCGGCCTCAGGGGAGGGGCGTCTGTGCCGCGGGAGGGCGCTGGGCGTCCGCGGCGTTCTGAGCAAGCGACGCTCCCGATAAAGCGGAAGCCATCGCGAGGGAGACGAGGAAGAGCCTGGGCAGCATCGCCCGAGGATGATAACGGATCGCGACGCCGCTGCCGGTTCTCGCACGGTGGCCCGCCCGCGTCTCGCCGGAGATTTGATCGTTCCGGCTGGGAGTGTTACAACGGGCGGCATGCGCTTGATCAGGCTTGGGACGGGCGTCGGGGCCGCCGTGTTGCTGGGGGTTCTCTGCGGCGGTAGCGGCAGGCTCGCCGGGAGCGGCGACGACTACCGCGGCGCGGCCGAAGCCGCCGCGAAATGGATTCGCCGCGCCGCCATTACGACCGACGCCGGACTCACCTGGCCGGGGGATCCACAGGATCCGCGGAGCGTCGGGACGGCGCTCTACAGCGGGTCTCCGGGTGTCGTCCTGTTCCTGCTGGAACTGCATCACGCCACGGGTAACGCCCGGTATCTTGCGGAGGCAAAAGCGGGGGCGGACGAGCTGCGGGCGCAGGTGCCGTCCATCCAGCAGACCGGACTCTACACCGGCACCGCGGGGGTCGGTTTCACGCTCGGCGAGGTGTACCGCGCCACCGGCGAGGCGAAGTATCGCGACGGCATGGCTGCAGTCGTGACCGCGCTCAGGACTCGGGCGGTCGAGGCGGGTGCCGGCACCCAGTGGAGTGATGTCACCGACATCATTGCCGGCAATGCCGGGACGGGGTTGTTCCTGCTGCACGCCGGCAAGCACACCAGCGACCCGTCGGCGACCCGGCTCGCCGCCCGCGCCGCGGACCGGCTCATCGAGGTCGGCATCCCTGAACACGGCGGCTTCAAGTGGGCCATGGATCCGAAGTTCGCGAGACTCATGCCGAACTTTTCGCACGGCACCGCCGGCATCGCCTACTTTCTCGCGCGCGTCTACGAAGAAACTCGGGAGAAAAAGTACCTCGACGCAGCGCTCGCGGGAGCGAAATACCTGCAGACCATCGCGAAGACCGAGGGAGACATCTGCCTCGTCCAGCACAACCAGCCGCAGGGCCTCGAGCTCTACTACCTCGGATGGTGCCACGGCCCGGTCGGCACTGCCCGGTTATGGCGGCAGCTCGCGCTGGTAACCGGCGACCAAGCGTGGGAAAGCTGGGTCGACCGTTCGGCCCGCGGCGTGCTCCAGAGCGGCATCCCAGGGAAGCTGACCGACGGCTTCTGGAACAACGTCAGCCAGTG
The DNA here is from genome assembly GCA_013694845.1 of Acidobacteriota bacterium. Taxonomy (GTDB): domain Bacteria; phylum Acidobacteriota; class Vicinamibacteria; order Vicinamibacterales; family 2-12-FULL-66-21; genus JACDCA01. The sequence goes on along the minus strand of JACDBQ010000129.1, from coordinate 4,536 downwards.
CTGCGGATCGGCCGGCGTCGGACAGTTCTTTCTCGACCTGCACCGGGCCCGCGCCAATTCGAAGTATCTGGCCTTCGCCCGGACAATGACCGCCGATCTGCTGAAGCGAGGGACGCGCGACGAGCAGGGACTCCGGTGGGTGCAGGCCGAACATCGCACCCAGCCCAGGCTGCTCGTGGCGCAGACGGGCTACATGCAGGGCGCGGCCGGGATCGGGATGTGGTTGCTGCGACTCGACGCGGCCGAGACGAAACGCGAGAACTTCGTCAGATTCCCGGATACGCCGTTCTGAGCAGCGGATCGTTCACCGCTGCCATGAAGCGCTAAACGGCGTCCTCTGCGCCTGGCTCCGGCAACCAGAAGCTGGCGATGAGCCCCACCAGGTAAACCGAGAAACCCACACCCGCGGCGACCAGCGCGACTTTCGTCGGCGCATACGCCCGGTCCGGGGTGATAGCGAGCGTCGCCGTGACCCAGGCGAACAGCGTGCCGATCAGCCGTCCGCCGATGTTGGCTGCGAAGCTTTCACCGGTCCCGCGCAGATGGACAGGATAGACGCGCGGGAGATAGTTCCCCCAGAAGCTGAACTGCGCCACCGTGCAGAGGCCGGCGAAAAAGACGCCGACGTAGAGCCACTGCAGGTTGTGCGTCGCGAAATACCCGAAGACGATCGGCATCAGAATCAGACCCGGCACCTGGAACAGCCGGATCAGTTTGCGGCGGCTGACGATATAGATCGCGAGGACGGCGAGCAGCACGCGCCCGGCGAGACCGCCGACCTCCTGAACCTTGACGACGTCCGAGGAGACGCGCTGCTCGATCGCGCGCGCGGCCGGCACCGGCTGCCCCTGCGTCATCGCCCGCACTTCCTGCAGGCCCGGCACGATCTGGGGGATCTGCTGAATGGCGCCGAAAGCCGCGCCGTACGACATCGCGAACATGATCGTGGTGACGATCGTCGTGCGGCGCAGATCGGGTGCGAAGAGCGCGGCGATGCTCGGACGCTTCAGCGTGCCGGCGCGTTTCTTCTCTTCCCAGATCGGCGATTCCGGCAGGAAGGGACGGATCAGAATCAGCGGGATGGCCGGTAACACCCCCGACATCAACGTGTAGCGCCAGACGGCATGTGGGCTCTGCACGTCCATCCCAAAGCCGCTGATGGCCGGGAGGCTCGATGCATATGTCACCGCCAGTCCATTCGCGGTCGCGACCAGGAGCCCTCCGAGCGACGAGAATGCCTGCGTGTAACCGAGTACTTTTTCACGCAGCTGCGGTTGCGGGAACAACTCCGCGAGCCAGGCCACCGCCGCGACGAACTCGACGCACACGCCGACGAAGACGAAGCAGCGGAGCACGAGCAGCATCTCGATCGACGTCGAGAAGCCGGACAGGAACGCCGCGACCGCGTAGATCAGGATGCTATAGGTCAGGACCCGCCGCCGACCGAGCCGATCCGTAAGATAACCGCCGATCAATCCGAAGATCCCGCCCGCGAACGCCGGGATGTAGAACAGCCGCCCGACCCACATCTGGAACTCCGGCGAACCGGGCGCGGCTCCAGTGAGCTCCAGCAGCGCCGGACGCACGATCAGCGGGAGCATCAGGATCTCGTAGATGTCGAACGCAAACCCGATCGCGGCGATCCCGCAGATCAACCACTGGATGGGTGTCAGGCGCTGCTTCATCTTCTCCGTATGTCCTTTTCCTCGCCGCGGCCACCAGGGGCTTTGGCGACCTTCACTTCACTGGTCCGGGCGCTTCCGGATGCGTTTTTTGCAAAGTGCTAGAGTTTAACTCTAGATGGTTGCGTTCGATTTTTACCCTCGTACGCGCGTGGTGTTCGGCCCTGGATCCATCACCCGCGCAGGACAGATCGCCCGGGAAACAGGCTTCCGCCGCACCCTCGTCGTTGCCGATCCGGGCATCCGGGCCGCCGGTCATGTCACCCGTGTCCTGGATGCTCTTACGGCCGAGAACATCGACACGTTTCCCTTCGATGGATTCGGCGTGAATCCCGACAGCGCCATGGTCGACGCGGGCGTCGCTTTCGCGCGACCACTCGCCGTCGACTCGATGATCGCGGTTGGCGGCGGCAGCTCGATCGACTGCGCGAAGGGCATCAATTTCGTGCTGCGCAACGGGGGCGCGATCGGTGACTATCGCGGGTACGGGAAGGCGGTGACCCCACTGCTGCCGATGATCGGGATCCCGACGACGGCGGGAACAGGCAGCGAGGCGCAGAGCTATGCCGTAATTGCGGACGCACAGACCCGGATGAAAATGGCCTGCGGCGACGCGTCGGCCGCCATCCGCGTAGCGATCCTCGATCCCGACCTGACCATTACGGCGCCACGCCACATCAGCGCGATGGCGGGATACGACGCGATCGCCCACGCCGTCGAGTCCGCGGTCACCGTCAAGCGCACCCCGCTGTCGGACACCTTTTCACACCAGGCGTGGAACCTGCTCAGCGAGGCGTTCGAGCGGGTGCTGCTCCACCCCACTGACGCAGGGCCCCGATCGGCGATGCTGCTCGGCGCCCACTTCGCCGGAATGGCGATCGAACAGTCGATGCTGGGGGCAGCGCATGCGTGCGCCAACCCCCTGACGGCGCGCTTCAACGTCGCGCATGGCCTCGCGCTCGCCATCGTGCTCCCCCACGTCGTCCGCTTCAACGCGCCGGCGGCACGGGACCGATACGCGGCGCTGCTCGGGGCGCCACGCCGGCGCGCCCGCGACGAAGATCCGGCCGAGACGCTCGCGCGCCGCCTGGAGGACTTTGCCGTCGCCGGCCACCTGTCGATCACGTTGTCTGATGCAGGTGTCAGCGAGGAGGCCATCCCCGAGCTCGCCGACCTCGCCGCGCAGCAGTGGACCGGCGGATTCAATCCGCGGCCGTTCGATGCAAAGGGCGCGGAAGAAATTTATCGCGCGGCGATGTAGGCACGTGCGGGGGGGCGAGGTGCGAGGTGCGACGTGCGACGTGCGATGTGCGACGTGCGACGTGCGAGGTGCGAGGTGCGAGGTGCGAGGTGCGAGGTGCGAGGTGCGACGTGCGACGTGCGATGCTCACGTGCCGCGAGAGGTTCGCCTCGGCTTCTGGCGCGGTTTTGATTCGTGGTAGCGCTTGGAGTTCAGCATGGTAGCGCGGGCGTGCTCGGCTAGGTTCAGGTCCTTCGCGAGCCGATCAGCATCGATAAACTGACGGGTGCGGCATTCGCGGAGGTAGTCTTCGACTTCGTCAAGCGATGCCAGCGCGTATTTGAAGAACTGCACCAACGGCCCGGCGTCGTATCGTCCAAACCCCTCCGTAATGTTCCGACAGACGCTGCCAGACGCTTCAGTGAAGCCCTCGCAGAATCTGCGCCACGGTTTCACCCGATCAAGTGCACAAATCGCGTACACCTCCCCCCTCAGTTCATCCGCCAGCCGCCAACACTCGAGATCCTGAACGCGCCGAGCCATATGGAGATGGCTAACGCACAATATGTACCGTCAGCAACACCCTTACCGTTCGCACATCGCACGTCGCACGTCGCACCTCGCACCTCGCACGTCGCACGTCGCACGTTACACATACCGCCCCACCGTCTCCGCCGACGGCGGCGGCGTCAGCAGCGACACGACCACCATCAAGATGCACGAGATGACGGTCATCGGGACCACCGGCAGCAACCCGTACCACGCGAGCGCGCCAGTTACCTGCGACGTATACAGGACGGCGAACGCGACCCACAGCGTCACCGCCAGCGCGCCCCACTTCGTGCTTCGCTTCCAGAACAGCGCCGCGACGAGGAGCGGCGACATGGCGGAATAGCCCGAGAAGGCGTACTGCACCGCCAGGTCGAAGATCCCATGCGGCGCCCGTAACGCGATGAGGTAGGCGACGATCGTCAGCAGGACGACGAAGACCCTTCCGGTCTGGATCTGGACGTTCTCGCCAAACCTGGCGGTCCCGCCGTAGAACGTGAACACATCTTCGGTGAACATCGTCGAGAGCGCGAGAATCTGCGAGTCGCTCGCCATAACCGCCGCCATGATGCCGGCGCCGAGGATGCCGGCGAGCCACAGCGGCGCGAACGCTTCGAGCATCACCAGCACCACGTCGTCACCGGCGGCCTGCCGGCGAAGCGCGTTGCGCTCCTCGGCCGGGGCGGTGGCGGGCAGCGCCGCGATCGCCGCGCGCGCCTCCAGCTTCTGCTCGATCCGCGGCACGTCTCGAAGGGCGTTGGCGGCAACGCCGAGAAACACGCACGGCATCCAGATCGCCAGGAGGCAGATCGGGTACCAGATCACGGTGCGCTTGAACTGGACCATGCGCTTCGCGGTCAGGCAGAAGATCGCGATGTGCGGGAACGCGATGGTCGACAGCGGGATGAAGGTGTAACTGAAGTAATACCAGGGTGAGATCCGCTCGCGGGTAAGGAGCGGCGCCGTCGATGGCGACGCGAGGAGCGATTCCATGGCCGCCGGAAATCCACCCATCCCGCGGCTGATCACGACCAGCGCGACGGCGCCGAAGGAGAGGAACAGCAC
>JACDBQ010000119.1 GCA_013694845.1 Acidobacteriota bacterium | reverse complement strand
CGGCGTCGAAGCGACGAAGCAGAAACGGCGCGTACTCTTTACGCGCGCCGCCGATCTCGTACGTCAACTCTTGGAAGCCCGCGACACCCGCGAGCTCACCCGTCTGCAGCAGCGGCTTCTCCGTGTGGACGTGCTCATCGTCGACGAGCTCGGCTTCGTGCCCTTCGACCGCGTCGGCGGCGAGCTGCTGTTCAATCTGATCACCGACCGCTACGAGCGGCGCGCCACCGTCGTCACCACCAACCTCGCGTTCGCTGAATGGGTGACGGTCTTCGCGGGCGATGAAAAACTCACCACCGCGTTATTGGATCGCCTGGCGCATCACGCGACGGTCCTGACGACCAAGGGAAAGAGCTACCGCATGCGGAAGCGTCGCAGCCGCGAGGGGGAGGCGTGACGATCGGCCGAGGGCGAGCCGGTGCCTCTGACGAGCAGCCAGCCGGCCTGGACACGCGGGGCGCTCGCCGGCCCAGGCCGGCTCGCGCTGTCCTACGAAGGGAGGGCTCGGTTTACTGTCGTCAGGTCACACGCGCATAGAATGAACACCCTTCAGGTGGTCTACTTTCGGAGCGGCGTACTGGTCTAGTTTCCGAGCGGCGCAACCAGCCTTTCGCGCAAATCAATGCGCACCATCGGGCGACGACTTCTTCGGACTCGCCTGGAGCTTCGTGATCGCTGCCTTAGCCGACGCGACGGCATCGGATCGAGTCTTGGCTGGCGCAGCTCCAGGGGTCGGACTGGTGGAGACGGTTATTTCGTAACCGGCTATGTGCGCGTAGAGGCGATTGTCACCCCAGAAATTCGCGCCGTCGCCGACGCCCGCGACCGCCTCCAGCGTCGCACCCGATGATGATCGGTCGACGTCACCGATCGTGAACCGAGGACCGTGACGCCAAGATCCCGTAGCGGCGCGAACCATCGCTCGAACAATGGAGCGGCGCCGAGATTGCCCTGCAGCCACACGCCGCGGACGCGGCCGGTGCCATTGTCGCTGTTCAAATACAGGGCCAACTTGTCATTGCCAGCCTTCGGCTGCATCCCTTCAGGGTCCGCGAGGTGGGCTTTGACATAGGCCCGTGACCCGAGAAGGCCCTGCTCTTCACCTCCCCACAGCGCAGCGCGTATCGTCCGCCGCGGTTTGACGCCGGCAGCCACGAGGATGCGGAGAGCCTCCATGACGGCGCCGCTGCCGGTGGCATTGTCGGTAGCGCCCGCTGCCGCGTGAGTGGAGTCGAGGTGAGCTCCGAGGAACACCACTTCACCGCGCGGGTCGGTCCCCTGCAGCTCGGCGAATGTGTTGAACCCGTTCGGCTCCACCTCTTTATGGAAACGTGTCTCGATGTCGATCTGGACGGTCGTGCGAACCCCACGCTCGACCAGGCGCACCAGCCGGTTGTACTGCTCGACCGCGATCACGGCCGATGGCACGTTCCTGCCGGCGCCTTCGTCGCGAGTCCCGCCCACGCCGACGAAGATCGTGCCGCCGTCTACCCGTTGCGTCTTCCACGACAGCTCGCTTCCACCGGCGACCATCACGTCATCGCTGCCACGATCGAGCACCGCGAGCGCCTTTTCAGCCAAGAGAAAGTCCGCCAGCTTTTTCCGGAAAGCCGCCGTGTCTGGCCGTGGCGACGCCACCGGCGGAACGGGCATCCTCTCGGCTTCGCGTACGTCCGCGTCGCTCATTCGAAGCACGACGGGGCCTTCGAGCATCGGCAGGGGCCGTGACGGCTGAAGCAGGACCATCCGGCCCGCCAGCTTGCCGGTGTACCTGGCGAAGTCGTCTTCGGAGTCGATGTCGACTCGGACGACTTCCCCAGTCACACTGCCGGCGGTTCCGGCCGACCAAGCTTTGGGATAGCCGATCAGCGGCTGCACGCTCGGCTCCGTCAGGTGGGCGCTGAACCGGACGAGGGACCAACCCTTCCCGAAGGACCATTCTTCGCGACGAACGTTTGTCAACCCCCACTCGGTGAATTTCTTCATCGCCCAGTCGGAGGCGTGCCGCATGGCGGGTGATCCGGTGAGTCGCGCGCCGTACACATCGGACAGCGTCCCGATGTGGTCCATCACCTGCGAGCGGACCAGCCCCTCCTCGCGAATCTTCGCGAGAACCTGGTAATCGACCGGCGAGGGAGACTGCGCCGAAGCAACGACGATCAGCGTGCTGCCCAAAAGAGTGAAGACCATGAGTGGCTGCCGCATGAGATCTCAGGCTGGGCGAGACGATCTATCTACTTGTGCCCCCACGGCGCGGGCGGTGGCGGCACCTCCGTCGAGAGGTCGAACTCGATCCGGAAGCGACGGTCGGTGCCTTTGCGGCGCAGGCCATACGCGAACAATCGGCCCGGCTGCACTTCCACAAACCATATCGTCGGTGCACCCTTCGGGTTGTCGGTGGGAAAGTCCTGGCGCACGGCGGTGCCGGTAGCAGCCGTGTTCCCGCCGTACTGGGTCACTGCGTCTTCAGTGCCGTTTTCGTGCCGGTGGTCATGCTTCAGGCGCAGCCCGCGCTCGGTGCGGCTGATCACCCACGTGCGTGAACGGTTCTCGCCGACGTGAAATGGAATGTAGATGACATTGGGCTCGCAGCGCCGCACGTGCATCACGAGCCGTTTGTCCAGGTAGGTGGTGTTCCCTGCCGGCGCTTCCACGGCCCTGCCTTCGAATGCCTTGTTGCAGAGCGCCGTCAGACTCGTCCAGAATCGCTCCTGCTCGGCTGACCGTGACTGTCCGTACGCCGGTCCGCCTCTCAAGAGTAGGGTCACGATGGCAAGCCAGACGATGTGGGGATTGCGCATCTTTTCTTTCTCATCCAGATGTTAGGGGGGTGGCAGGCCGAGCCGCTGGCCTCCCACCCCCCCGTCTAGAAGGAGAATCGGACGCCGAGCTGAGCCTGGCGCACCTGGTTGATCACACGCGTGCGCTCTCCGAACGTCGAGCCTGGACCAGGCACGCTGAAATCCGGCTTTGCAGGAATCGAACCGTCGGCATTGACGCGCCACGGGTACGTCCCGTAGCCGGTCTGGACCGCGAACTGTTCCCAGTTGAAGATGTTAAAGACGTCGGCTGAGAAATGCAGTCGGCGCTCGCCGCCGAGTCTGAAGCTGCGGCTGATCCGAAGGTCCACCGTCTTCGACCCGTCGTTGAAAAACGCACCGCGCTCGAGATACTGCGGCGGGCGGATCTGACAGCCGATCAGCCCAAAGCAATTGTTCGGCGTGTTGTATGTGACCGTCGCCGTCCGCCCCGACTGGTAGACGAATATGCCCGAAAGCTGCCAATCGCGCAGCAACGGCGAGGCCCCGAGCGCCATATCCCACACGCCATTCGCGACAAACCGGTGCGGCGTGTGGTTGGCCGCATACCCGTAGTCGAAGTCGATGTCGTCGGGGATCGCCGTGCCTCCGAACTGCTCGCCGTTGCCCTTCGCGACCGAAGCGGTATACGCAACGTCGAAGCCGAACGACCTGCTGAATCGGCGCTGCAAGGTCAGGGCAAGGCCGTGGTAGTCGGAGTAGCCACGCGGCTCGTAGATGTTGATGCGGTTGTACGTCAGATCGATGCGCTTCGACCGATCGTAAAAGTACCCGCCTCCCGGAGGTGCGACCAGACCATTCGGCATGGCCTGGCCCTCTTCGAAGAAGAGTGGCGCCGTATAGTTCGTGTCGCGTCCCACTCCCTCGTGACGGCTACCCACATAGAGATAGCTCGCCTTCACCGCAAAATTCTCCGCGAACTGGTGCTGGACGCCGACGGAACCCTGATACGAGTACGGGCTGTCGAGGTCCGGAGATGCCACACCGGGTGCGAGGTCGATCGGCCCGACGCCGGGCGTCGCCTTGAGCTCTTCTTCACTGGGCCTGTTGGCGCGGCCGTCCATGTTGTTGCCATACTTGAGCCACAGGGCACGGGCGGCCGCGCCGTCGACCGTGTACTGACGACGCGCCTGGGCCTGCCGGTTGTTCTGGAGGAGGGACCCGAAGATCTGCCCGTAGAACACGCCGCCCGCTGCATGAACGGCGGTGTGGGGCGAAAACGCGTAGGCAACCCCGAGCCGCGGGCCGAAGTTATTCCTGTCGGTTCGCGGATCGTGCTCGAAGACCCGCTTGTACGCTTCGAGGTCAAACCGCAGCCCGGCGTTGATCGTCAGCTTGGTGTTGACTCGGTACTGGTCCTGAAGGTACCCGGCCAGGATGTGGACATCGTTCGGAATCAGGGTGTCCCCATACCCGAAGATCATCGACTGCGGCATACCGGC
>JACDBQ010000098.1 GCA_013694845.1 Acidobacteriota bacterium | reverse complement strand
ATGCCGTGTTAAGCGGTGGCTTCAGATTCCAGCTCGTGGCACAGGAGTTGCGCCTTCAGATCGAGGAGGTTCAGCGGTGCGCCTATTGACGTTCGCGGCAATGCTGATCGGGTTGACCGGAGCAGTGGCAGCTCAGCCAGCGGCCAGGATTACCCGCATCGAGTTCAGTCCTGCGCCGACGGAAGAAGGGGGTGGCGTATTCATTTCGCTGCTCGGCTCTGGCTCCTGCACCTACATCCTCGATTACGGGGATGGCAACAACGATCGTCGGACCGCCGACCTGCCGGATCGCGTGCGGCATACCTTCCCGAATGACGGTGAATATGTCGTGGTCGCCACACCTGAGGCTCCGTGCGAGGGGGTCGCCAAGGCGAAGCTCGATGTCCGCGCGATCAACCGCGGCGTGTGGGGCCTGTCGGCTGAGCCAGGTCCCGACGCCGAGAATGCCGAGATGGTCGTCACAATCAGCGGTCGCGGCGAGTGCGTGGTCAGTCTCGACTACGGGGACGGCACCCTCGAGAAGATCGCCGGCGAGCTCCCCGCCAAGCGCACCCGCAAGTACCCCAAGGCGGGAATCTATGAGCTGAAAGCGGTCGCCGAACCGCCGTGCCGTGGCGATGCCGCGGTCACGCTGGAAGTGAAGCGCTGAGTCAGCCGCGCCCGCAGCACTATCGACCGCCATTGGTCGACGTGATCGGCGCCCGTGGTGCGGCATTCCACCACCAGAAGCTCGGCAGCTTCTGCTGCACGGGCCAAACCTGGTCCAACGTGTCCCCGTCGTAGAGCTCCCCGTTCTTCATCACGTACCGGACCGTGTTCGTGTTGCGGATGTCATCGAGCGGATTGCGGTCGAGGACGACAAGGTCCGCGAGCTTTCCTGCTTCGAGCGACCCGAGATCCTGGTCGAACCCGATGATCCTGGCCCCGTCGATGGTTGCCGCCCTGAGCACCTCCCGCGGCGTCATCCCACCCATGGCGAGCCCCCACATTTCCCAGTGATACCCGAGACCCTGCAACTGGCCGTGACCGCCAACCCCGACCAGCCCGCCGGCGCGCTGGATCTTCGCCGCCGATTCGGCCGCCAGGATGAAGACGAACTCGTCCTTGCGCGCCCACACGCGTCGGCGGCGGGTCAGATCATCGAGCACGTTGTGCGGATAGAACCGGTTCAGCTTCTTGTCATCGTGCACTTCCGTGGTCGCGTAGAAGTACTCTTCCGCGATGATTCCGCCGTAGTTCACGAGCAGCGTCGGCGTGTAGGCGGTCTTCGTCTTCGCGAACAGCTCGACGACGTCCTTGTAGAGCGGGAAGACCGGCAGCGTGTGCTCGTTGCCGTGCATGCCGTCGATCGCGTGCGTGATGTCCAGTTTCAGGTCGCGTCCACCCTCGGTGGTCGGCATCAACCCGAGCTCCTTCGACGCCTGCACGACCCACTGACGCTGTTTCCGGTTGCCCACCATATAGGACTTGATGTTCGTCGTCCGATAGTGCTCCTTGTAGCGTTTCAGGTAGGCCAGCGTCGCTTCGTAGGACTGGAAATCGTTGCTGGAGAACACACCTGGACCGGTCATGAAGGCGCGCTGACCGATGCTCTGGCCGGTCTCGACCAGGTCCTGGTAGGCGAAGTAGTCGTTCGTCGATGTTTGCACGTCGAGCCCCGCCGTCACGCCATACGCGAGATTCGCGATCAGGCTCCAGTTCTGCGGCTCCAGCACATCGTGGGTGCGGAACTCCCAGTGCGCATGCGTGTCGACGAACCCTGGCACGATGAACTTGCCGCGTGCATCGATCACACGCGCGCCGGCGGGCGTCTTCAGGCCGCGGCCGATCGAGGTGATCCGGTTGTCGGTCACCACGATGTCGCCGTGCTGAATGAGCTCGTCTCCCTTCGACGTGATGATCGTCGCTCCGCGCAACACGATGGTGCCCTTCGGGCTGGCGCGCGGGATCTCGATGGCGACTTCCACGCGCTGCACGTTCTTGTCGACATCCAGCGGATCTTTCTTTTCCGCCGGCTTGGCCGCCGCGGCGGCGGGCGTCTCTTCGCCCTCGGCGGGTTTGGCTCCCTCCCCTTCCGTCGGTTTGGCGGGCCCGAAGTCGATCGTGTCGAACGCGCGGCGGAAGAAAGTCGAGCCGATCGCCCAGGTGATGGTCTTCCCTTCGTCTGCCCAGGCGAAATAGTCGGCCCCGATGTCGGTCAGCCGTTTCACCGGCACGGCCGGCCCGCGCACGCTGATGGTTGCCGGGCTGCCGGTAAACGGCGGCACGGCGACTACCCAGAGCTGGTTGTTGACGTCGGCCAGCGCCCAGCGACCATCAGGTCGCATGACCACGGCGTCGGCGGCGGGTGGACGCGGCACACCGCCGCGGCCGGGTCCCGTCACGCGAACGTGGGTGCGGCGGTCGGTGCCGTCGTAGCGCAGCGAGATCACACCGTCGTTCGAATAGACGAACACGCGGTTCCCGTCAGTGGTGAAGTGCGGGCGACCGAGCCCGCGCGCGGGCACGATCAACTCCACGTCTCCACCGCTGGCCGGCAGCCATACGAGATCGAGCGGAATCCGCAGGCCGCCGAACTCGCTGAATGACTGCTGCCGCTGATATTCGTTGCCGCGCAGACCGACGATGCGCAGGCCGTCGGGTGCGAACGTGATGTCGGTATAGAAGGCCGACAGTTTCGTCAGCTGCTGGGGCTGGCCCGTTCCATCGGCGCGGACCTTCCAGATGTGTCCGCTGCCCGCCGGCGACCAGGTCACGTAGGCGATCCAGTGGCCGTCAGGCGACCACGTGGGCTTGAAGGCGTTGTCGGACGGCACGGCGGACGACGCATCGCCGCGGACCGGGTCGAGGGCGCTGCGGTCAGGCGAGAGAACCAGGCGCCTGGGCTTCCCAATTGCGGACGCCGATCCGATGTCCATGAGATACAGGTTCGTCAGCACGGACATGACGACCCGTTTGCCGTCGGGCGACTGCCTCGGATCCTGGATCAGTTTCGCGCGGACCGGGCCTTGTGGCACGCGATACGGGAACTCGAGATCCGGGCCGACATCCAGCGCCACCTTTGCCTTGAACGGCACGGGCACTTCGACTCCGGTCTCGATGTTCAGCCGCTGGATCTTCCCGTTGCTGGTCACCAGGATCTCGCGGCCATCGGGCATGAACGCGTAGCCCGGCAGGGTGTCGCGGCTCGGGCTGCCACCACTCTCCTGCTCGTCGCGCGTGATCGGCCACTTCAGCCAGCGGTCGCCGCCGGTTTCGAGGTTCCGCACCCGGAGGCCGGTCTTGGTTTCGTACCGCGTCGCATAGACCACGCGTTTGCCGTCGGGCGAAACCAGGGGCCGCAAGCCACCTCCCTCCGCCTGGGTGATGACATCGGCCTCACCGGACCGCATGTCGAAGCGAGCGACCTGCCAGCGTGCGAGACCCGTGCCGGTGCCGGCTTGTCCGACAAACAGGTATCGCCCGTCAGGTGAGACCGAGGCGCCAAGCCGGGTCGGCCCTGCCGCGCCGGCAGCCGGCGGCGCCGCACCC
>JACDBQ010000037.1 GCA_013694845.1 Acidobacteriota bacterium | reverse complement strand
CCGAACAGCGCCGACGCGGCGATCTGGGTCGGACGACGTACCTCATACCTGGGACGATATCAAGACGCGATAGAGGTGTACTCCGCGGCCGTCGCCAGGCATCCGTCCGAGCCGCGTCTCTACCGGCATCGCGGCCACCGCTACATCAGCCTGCGTGAGTTCGATAAGGCCATCGCGGATCTGTCAAAGGCGGCATCGCTCGTCGCGGGACGGCCCGACGAAGTGGAACCCGACGGCCAGCCGAACGCCAGTAACGTGCCGACGAGTACGTTGAAGACGAATATCTACTATCACCTCGGGCTCGCGCACTACCTCAAGGGAGAGTTCGCGCCGGCGGCGGATGCATACCGGCAGTGCATGGAACATTCGAAGAACCCGGACATGCAGGTGGCAACCGCGCACTGGCAGTACATGACCCTGCGCCGGCTCGGTCGCGACGCGGACGCGGCCAAGGTGCTCGAACCGATCTCGGCGGAGATGGCGGTCATCGAGAACGCCTCTTATCACAAGCTGTTGATGATGTACAAGGGTGCCACTGACGCTGACGCGCTGCTCGCGGCATCGAAGGCGGAGGCGCTGGATGCGGTGACGATCGGTTACGGGGTGGCGAACTGGCACCTGTACAACGGCCGGAAGGACGCCGCGCGCGGGATCCTGACGACGATCGTCGAGCAGAACGCGAAGACCCAGTGGGCGGGGTTCGGTTATATCGCGTCCGAGGCCGACCTCGCGCGGATGCGTTGAGCGGGTGACAACCGACATTGGCTAAACGAACCAGACGGCAGCTGCCGCCAGAACCTGCGCGCACGCATGCGGGTATCAGTCACTTCCGACCGCACCCATGGCACGGCCTCGAGGTCGGTCCGGAACCGCCGGAAGTGCTGAACGCGTTCATCGAGATCACGCCGTTCGACATGATGAAGTACGAGATCGACAAGATCTCGGGCTATCTGCGGGTCGACCGGCCGCTGCGATCCTCGGCCCAGCACCCGGCGTTGTACGGGTTCGTCCCGCGCACCTACTGCGGCGAGCGCGTGTGCAGGCTGGCGCCTGCCGCGAAACGCGGTGACGGCGATCCGATCGACATCTGCGTGCTCAGCGAGCGCGCGATCACTCGCAACGAGATCATCATCCGCTGCCGCGTGATCGGCGGCCTGCAGATGATCGACCGCGGCGAGGCCGACGACAAGATCATCAGCGTTCTCGACGGCGACTACATGTGGGGCAATGCACGGGATATCACCGACGTGCCCGCGGTCCTCGTCGAACGGCTGCAGCACTATTTCCTGACCTACAAGCTCGTACCCGGGCAGCGCTCACAGGCCCGGATCACCTCCATCTATGGGCGGACCCATGCGTTCAAAGTCGTCCGCGCCGCGATGGAAGACTACGACGCCAAGTTCGCCTAGTGTCGATGCGACCGTCAGTGCCGGGTCGTTTCGATTCGCTTCTCCGGATCGAAGAATTTCAGAAGCATCTGGCGCACGCGTGACTGGTAGGCGGCAGGATCGAGACCCACCGGGCGCCCGGAAAATAGACGGCTCGCGAACGGCGTCATTCCGAACCGGAAATCGACGTCGCCGGTCTGCCCATGCAGATCGATCTCGACGGCTTCGTCGGTGCGCCTTCCCCCCCGGTCCGACGCGATCGTCACCTTGTCGCGCAGCTCGAAGCGCAAGGTCGATCTCGTGGCCCGGATCTCGCGGACGTGGCTCCACGGGATCTCCGTCCCAGGGACCGCGTTCGTCGGCAGGCACCCGCCGAGCGCGCGCCAGAACTCCACGCGGTCGCGTCCGGGAAAGTCCGGTACGCCGAAATGCGAGCGCAACTCGCCGGCGAGCTGGGCGAATCGGAAGATGCGAATGTTGAGGCGGTCGAAGGCCAGCACGAAGAAGCTTCGCGCATCCACGTCATAGAGCGTCGCCGTCCAGACGATCGCGCCACCGTTGTCGAGAACGCGCGTCCAGGCATCTTCGGCTTTCTGCGCGTCCACCGCCATCACGACGAACTGCCGTGCAAGGTAGCCATGCGCCAGCAGGTTGCGCTCGTCGAGCTCCTTCGCCCGCTCCGCCAGCCGCACCGAGCCCTGGTTCAGATCTCCTATCTCGCGAGGCTCCTTCCACACCGCATATGGCTCCCACCACGGCGCTCGCGGCCGCAAGACATTCATCGCCTGCGCATCGGTCGTCAACTTGTAGCTGTCAGACTTGATCGCCGCTTCCTCGCACGTCGCGGCGGGCGGTGCCGTCTGCCGGGCGGCGAGGGGCTGGACAGGCAGCAGGGAAGCTACGCTGGCCATCACCAGCGCACACGCGAGCAGACGGACACGACGCATAGGCGTCCTCCTGCCAGGCGGCGAGCGCAACGGCTGTGCCAGAAAAGAGTGGCGTTTCTACGAGGATTTTCGAAGGGACACCAGTGAAGTGCCCTGCTGGGGGGACGGACGAGTGTTCGCGCTGTTCGTCTGACTTTCGGCTCTCGGCTTCAGCCCCGAGTCACCGACGCGGGCGCTGGCGTTCGTTCCAGTAGTCGACGACCCGCCGGAGCTCCTGGAGCGGATTGCCCTGTGACGCTTCGTCGACCTGAAGTCGCAGCACGACGTCGTTATTCAACCAGACGCCGCCGTTTTTCTTCACGATGAGCATTGCCGCCGACTGCATGCCTCGCTTGTCGCCGCCCGCCGCCTGCCCGGCTTCGAGCGCCGCCATCAGTCGCCGCGATAGATGTCCCTCTGTCTTTTCGAAGGCCGCAACCATGTCGGTCACAACCGCTTCGCCCGCAAGTATGTTGCCCTGGGCGGTACAGAACGTTCCGGTCTTGTGACCCGCCCACGCCGTGGCGCCGGGCCCGGTATGAACGGCGTAACTGCCTTTGGCATCCATGACGGCGAACTGGCGGCCGGCCTTGGGCCATGGCTGGCCACGGTAACCGGGATCGGGATCGCTGTCGAGGATCGCCTTCACGATCGCGTCGGGCTTCATGCCAGCGCGGAGCAGTGCGAGACCCTTCGGCCCGTAACTCACGTCGACTATGGCCTGGGTGGTGACAATGCCGGTGTCGGCCTCGGCCCAGAGCACCCCGTTGCCGACGGCGAAGACCCGGGACTGCACGGCGCCGCCCACCTCGCCAGTGGCCGGGTCGTAGCCGAGGATCGAGAACGTGGCGACAGGATCAGGAAGTGGGACCTGGGGTGGCACGGCTGGTCCCCACGATGCGAGGGCCCAGGCGAGAGCGACGACAATCGCACGCATGCGAACAGCCTCTAAAACGGGTTCAGCTTCTGCAGCCACTCGACGCGGGTCAGGTCGTTATAAATGACCGTAACCATGAGCGTGAGGAGCAATACGAATCCGACCATCAGCATCTTCTCTTTCACCTTCATCGAGAAGTCACGGCGCGACACGCCCTCGAGGGCGAGGATCAGGATGTGGCCGCCATCGAGCACCGGTATGGGCATCAGATTTAACAGCCCGAGGTTGAGGCTGATCATGGCCATGAGCGTGAAGAGCTGCAGCCATCCCTGTTCGGCGGCGTTCCCCGACATCTCGGCGATGCCGACCGGGCCCATCAGCTGCTTCATCGGGGTGTCGCGGGTGAAGAGCCCTTTCATGGTCGTCATGATCAGGGTGGTCCACTCCCAGTTCTGCTTCGCGCTCAGTTTGAAGGCTTCGACGATCGTCGGATCGGCCTTGTCAACTTCGTAAGCATGGAATAAGGCGCCGATCCGTGCGACGTTGTCGACCGTGCGCGGGGTGATCGTGACCTGCTCGGTCCGTCCATCCTCGCGCCGGACGTCGAACACCACTGGCTTGCCGGGACTGGCCTGAATGATCGCCACCAGGCGGGCGTAGCCAATGTTGCGCTCCCCGGCGGCGGCGAGGACGACGTCTCCCGGCTTGAGTCCGGCCTCTTCCGCGGCTTCACCCGTGCTGAGGCGGTTCACCTCTGGGTTGAGCACGGGCACGATCCCGATGTCGCCGATCTCGTACTTGCTCTGCGCGGCAGGCGTAAGGAGCTTCTGGAGGGTGGCGCCGTTCCTCTCAACCTGGAGGGTCACGGGGCGGTTTGCCTTGGTCGCGACCGCCATCGAGAAGCTCTTCCAGTTGTAAACAGGATACCCATCGAGCCCGGAGATCCGGTCACCCACTTCGAGGCCTGCCGCTTTGGCCACCGATCCATCGCCGAAAGCACCGACGACAACCGGATCGTTCTCGAAAGCCGGCACCGGCGCACCCTGATACAGCACCAGCGCCATGACGATGAGGGCGAGGGCCAGGTTCATGACCGGCCCCATCACGAGTACCTGGAACCGTTGCCACTTGGACTTCGAAAGGAACTCGTCCGGCGCACCGGTACGATTGTCTTCGGGGTTCTCACCCGCCATCTTCACGTAGCCGCCGAGCGGGATGGCGCTGATGCAGTACTCGGTATCCCCGCGCTTGACGTTTATCAATTTCGGGCCGAACCCGAGGGAGAACGTCAGCACTCGCACGCCGATGCGGCGGGCCATCATGAAGTGTCCGAGCTCGTGCACGAAGATCAGCACGCCCAGCACGAATACGAAGGACAGAATCGTTGTCACGCGGATCTTTCTGTAATTTTTGAGCCCGTCTGCATCTCGCGAGCGGCGCTGTTCTCAACGCCATCAAGAGAGATACCCGGGATTTTCTCTGTGTTCCGCTGGTGGCTGCAAAGGCTCAGCCACTAGCAAAAGTGAGGCTAGATTTCAGATTCTACCGCATGCGTCCGGCGCTGCGCGAAATCGCGTGCCCAGACGTCGATCCTTCGGACGTCCTCGAGACTCTGGACCGGCCGCGGGCCGCCCCGCTCGTACGCGTCCATGGTCACGCAGATGAGGTCCGGGATGGCGTTGAATCCCAGTTGTCCGTCGAGGAACCGAGCGACGGCTACCTCGTTCGCGGCGTTGAGGACGACCGGTAACCCGGCGTCGCCTTCCAGGGCGCGGAACGCAAGGCCGAGGCACGGGAATCGTGCGACGTCGGGTGATTCGAAGTCCAGCCGCCCGGCCGCCACGAGATCGAGCGGCGGCAGCGGCGCCGCCCACCGCTCGGGAAAGGAGAACGCGTACTGAATGGGCAGCTGCATGTCCGTCACACCCAGCTGCGCGATGATCGATCCGTCCGTCAGCTCGACCATCGAATGCACGACCGACTGCGGGTGCACGACGACATCGATGCGAGCACGATCGACGTCGAACAGCCAGCGTGCTTCGATGACCTCGAGGCCCTTGTTCATGAGGGTGGCGGAATCGATCGTGATCTTCGGGCCCATTCGCCACGTCGGATGGCGCAGGGCGTCCGCTGGTGTCACCTCGCGGAGGGCCTCGGCGGAATAGCCCCGGAACGGCCCGCCGGATGCCGTCAGAATCAACCGCCGGATATCACCAGGGTCGCGACCGTGCACGCACTGGTGGATCGCGTTGTGCTCGCTGTCTACCGGTAACACGAGCACGCCCCGCTCACGGGCGGCCTTCATCACGATCGCGCCCGCCATCACCAGGATCTCTTTGTTCGCGATCGCAATCGTCTTCCCGGCGTCGATCGCCGCCAGCACGGCGTCGAGCGCGGCAGTACCGGACGAGGCGAACAGCACGATGTCCGCGTCAGGGTGGGTGGCGACCGCGATCAGGCCATCGGCGCCGCTCAGCACGACTGGGGGCGCGACACCCCGACGCCGTGCCTCGGCCCGGACCGCTTCGGCCCCAGACGAAGAGGCCATCGCCACGGTGTGTGGCCGGACGACGCAGAGCTGGTCGACGAAACGGTTGATGTTCCCGCCTGCCGCCATCGCGACGACCGACAACCGGGCGGGATGCGCCGCCACCACCGCGAGCGCGCTCTGCCCGATCGAACCGGTAGAGCCGAGGATGGCAACACGCGTCATCAGAGACGCAGGTAGCGCGCGAATGCGTAATAAAGAGGCGCGGCAAACAACCAGCTGTCGATCCGATCCAGCACCCCCCCGTGCCCCGGGATGATCTGCGACGAATCCTTCACGCCGGCGCTCCGTTTCAGCATCGATTCGAACAGATCGCCCACGATCCCGAGCAGGGCGATGCACGCGCTCACCAGGACCATCAACACCAGGGACGCATCCGGGAACACCCAGCGGCCACCGATCGTCATCGCCAGCGTCCCGAACACCAGGCCGCCGACGGCCCCTTCGAGCGTCTTCTTAGGGCTGATCGCCGGCGCCAGCGGAAGGCGGCCGAAGCTGCGGCCGCAGTAATACTGGGCCGAGTCGCTGACGACAATGGTCACCATCAACAGCAGCACGGCTTCGCGACCGGCGACGCCGCGCACGGCCGCGATGGCGCCGAGCGGCAAGCCGATATAGGCGATTGGAAGGATCGAGGCGGCCGAGTCGCGCAGCACCGAGGCGCCAGGGGTGCCCGACCCGATGGCGAGGGCGCCAACCACGATGACCGCACTCATGAGGATCATGTCTACCGCCGCGAAGCCGCCGCCGATCGCAACACACGCCGCCACGACTGCCACGCCGACGATCGTCCGCGGCACCCGCGCACCGAGCGCCCGGGCGATGGCCGCGTATTCCATGAACGCCAGCAGCGACGCGATCGCGGCCAGCGCGAGCGTGGCGACCGGTGGCAGGAACCACACGGTGCCGATCACCACGGGCAGCAGGACGAGCGCGCTGAGGACGCGCGCCATCAGCGGCCGGCGACCACCGGCTGCGTGATACCGCCGTAACGCCGGTCACGTTTCTGATAGTCGATGATGGCTTCGAGAAGGTGGCGCGCGCGGAAGTCCGGCCACAGCGTGTCGGTCACCCAGATCTCCGCATACGCGATCTGCCAGAGCAGGAAGTTGCTGACGCGCATCTCCCCGCTCGTCCGGATGAGCAGGTCCGGATCCGGCTGACCGGCGGTGTAGAGAAAGCCGGCAAACCGCGCCTCGTCCAGCGCCTCGGGGTCCACGCCGCTGGCGAGCATCCGGCGGGCCGCCTCGACGATCTCGGCACGGCCGCCATAATTGAGCGCGATGTTGAACTGCATGCCGCTGTTCGACGCCGTCCGGTCTTCGGCAGCCTTGAGCTCGGTCTGCACGTCCGGCGACAACTCCTCGAAGCGTCCAATCACCTTGAAGCGGATGTTGTTGCGGAGCAGCGTATTCAGCTCGAGCCGCAGGTAGCGCTTGAGCAGCGACATCAGCGTCGACACTTCGGTGATGGGCCGCTTCCAGTTCTCCACCGAGAACGCATACAGCGTCAAGACTGGAATGCCGACACGCGCCGAGCTTTCCACGATGTCTCGGACGGAGTCGATCCCGGCGCGGTGTCCCTCGACGCGCGGCAGGTGGCGCTGGGCCGCCCACCGGCCGTTGCCGTCCATGATCACAGCGATGTGCCGGGGCAGACGCTCGAACTTCACCTGGCGCGCCAGCCCCTCTTCCGGGGACCCGGCCGGCACCGCCGCGAGGAGGGCTTCGAGCGACATCTACGGCGCTATTTTATGCGAATAAAGGACTTCCCGGAGCGTCAGGCCCGAGGCCGGGGCCGTCGCCCCGGCGCGCACACGCGCCCTGGAAGCGAGGATCTCAGGCATCGCGGTCGCTGACGTCCGGCCGGCGCCGATGTCAGCCAGCGTGCCGGCAATGATGCGGACCATGTGCCTGAGAAACCCGTCCCCCTCAATCGTGAAGACGAGCGGCGCATCGGAGCGTCCCGTCCCCGACCATTCGATCTTCCGCACGGTGCGGACTGAGGTCGGTACCTTAGACCTGGTCCCCTGGAACGCTGCGAAGTCGTGCTCGCCGAGCAGGGACAGGGCTGCCACGCGCATCGCCTCGAGGTCCAGAGACGGGCCCACGTGCCACACGTAGCGGCGAAGGAAGGGAGACACGAAGCGGTCGTTCACGATCCGGTAGT
This sequence comes from Acidobacteriota bacterium, assembly GCA_013694845.1. Lineage (GTDB taxonomy): Bacteria > Acidobacteriota > Vicinamibacteria > Vicinamibacterales > 2-12-FULL-66-21 > JACDCA01. The sequence continues at coordinate 693 of JACDBQ010000037.1, read as the reverse complement.
CGTAGATCTTGCCGGTAGCGCTGAAGCGGGCATGAAAATCGTCAGCCACCACGTCCGCGCGTGCGACCCGCACCTCGGGCGGCAGCACGGCATTCAGCGCGCGCACCAGTCTAGCCGCCTCGATGACGGCCTCGAGCCTGCAGCTTGCCACCTGTCCCGACGCGTGGGTGCCGGCATCCGTCCTCCCGGCGCCATGCACCGTGACCGCGCCGCCTTCGATCGGCCGCAACGCCTCCTCGAGGAGGCCCTGGATGGACGTGCCGGACGCCTGGCGCTGCCAGCCGACGTAGTCAGTGCCGTCGTATTGAAGAATGAGCCTCAGGGTTCGTGGCAAGGTGTCACCGACATTGGCCTTCGGCCCGCACGACGGCACGACGACGCGACGGCTCGACGGTCAGCCATCTTGTGGCCCTGTAACTCGAGGCTCCTACAAATGGGTCGTCGTGTCGTCGTGTGCGTGGTGAAACAGCGTCAGCTCGCGTAACCTCGTGGGCACCGTTCTTCATTCAACTCACCCGCGCGACCCGGGCTTCACCACCGGATCACCCTTGGCGCACAGCGGGCACGCGTCGGGTTGGTAGGTCGGAACGTCCAGCTTGACCAGCGCATGGAGCGGAAGGCCGAGCGTCGCCTCGTTGTTGCCTCGATCGATGATCGACGCCGCGCCGACGACGGTCGCACCGGTTTCCCGCG
>JACDBQ010000897.1 GCA_013694845.1 Acidobacteriota bacterium | reverse complement strand
CCGGTGCCTCGGTCGCCCCTGTCCCCGGCGCCGCCGCACCCGGCACGACCGCAACATCGGCGATCGAGCGCACCGGCGGCACGAACGTCGTGCTGGGGGGGACGCACCTGGTGGCGCTCGGAGCCCTCCTGGTCGTCCTCACGGCCGGCATCGCAGTCCTTGGCTTCGCCGCGCTCAAGCGTGGCGAGAACGCTACACCGGCGACTGCGACGCCGACCGTCGAAGCGGGGCCTGTGTCCGGCAGTCCTCAAGTGCAGCCGGACCAGCAGGCGGCGGTTCCAGCACCGACGCTGCCGGAACCGGCGCCATCCGAGGCCCTGCCGCCACCACCGTCTCCTGCTGCGGCGCCACCCGCGCGCAACCCGGCCTCGTCGTCTGGCCCTGCCGCTCAAGCCGATGCAGCCATGAGAAAAGCGAAGGCTGCGCCGAAGCCTCCCGAGGTGGTATTGCCCCCCGAGCCTCTGCCGGCGCCGGCCGTGGAGCCTCCTCCGCCCCCCATTCCGGAGGTCGCGCCGATCACGTTCAAGGACGTCAAGGTGCTCGTCGTCCAAGGCAAGAGCATGCGCGATCGTGATGCGGTTTTGAGGCTCGCCGGCGATCGTCTGTCCGTACTCGACCGATCCGGCCAGTCGGAGATACTCTCGCTGCCCTACTCATCGATCGTGCAGGCCTTTTATTCGCGATCCAAGCAGCCACGATGGAAAGGGCCGGATGGGAAGGACGCAGTCGCGTCGGTCGACCTGGGCAAAATGAGTTTCTTCCGGGGCGATCGCAACTGGCTGATCCTGACGACCCAGGCTGACCCTGTGTTCATCCGATTCGAGGACGCGGATCTGCGGGCCGCCTTACCGGTCGTCGAGGAGCGGATCGGCGTCAAGATCCAGCGCTAGGTTATGCAGGGCACATAATACCCACCTATGAGAGCCACCACCCTGATCGCCGCGTTGGTTCTGCTGAGTGCGCCGGCGGCATCGGCGCAGCCAGTGTTCACAGACTCATTACCCAGGCAGGAGTTCGCCGAGCGGCGTGCCCGGCTGATGGAAAAGATCGGCGACGGGGTCGCGATCATCCAGGGGACTGTCGAGACCGGAAACTCGCTCAAGTTCCGCCAGAACAACCAGTTCTATTACCTGACCGGTGTCGAGGTGCCGCGGGCAATCCTGCTCGTCGACGGGAAGACGAAGCGGTCAGCGTTGTTCCTGCCCCCGCGCAACGAGTCGAGAGAGCGGTCGGAGGGTCCGATCCTCTCTCCGGGTCCGGAAGCGGTGCAGCTCACCGGCATCGAGTCGGTCGAGACCCGCAATCACTTCGACGCGGCTCTCAAGGCGGCGGCGGCGATAGCGCGCTCGGCCTATGTGCCGTTCCGGCCCGAGGTGCTCGGTGGCGCCTCGGTGAGTGACCCGCGCGGGAGGTGGGCGGCGTCGGCGAGCGATCCCTGGGACGGTGGCCGTCCGAGGGAAACGCTGTTCGTCGAGAAGGTCAAGGCCGCGGCGCCGGCGCTCGAGGTGCAGGATCTCGATCCACTCGTCGACGCGCTGCGCTTCGTGAAGACGCGGCGCGAGATCGCGCTCATCCGCGAGTCGACCCGCATCGCCGGACTGGCGATGATGGAAGCCATGCGCTCGGCGCGCACCGGGATGTTCGAGCACGAGATCGAGGCCATCGGCGACTACATCTTCAAGGCGCACAACGCGCAGGGCATCGCCTACTTCGCGCTGGTGGCGGCTGCCACGAACAGCTCGTATCCGCACTACCACGCCGGGCAGACGCAGACGAAGGACGGTGATCTCGTGCTGTTCGACTACGCACCCGATTACAAGTATTACGCCTCGGACGTGACGCGGGAGTTTCCCGTCAACGGCCGCTTCTCGCCAGAGCAGCGGGAGTTGTACGGCATTTACGTGAAGCTCTATAACTCGTTGATGACCTCGATCAAGCCGAACGTCCCGGTCCGGGACATTCTGAAAGAAGCCGTGGCGAAGATGGATACCGCCATCGCCTCACAGACCTTTGCGAACCCGAAGTTCAAGGATGCGGCCGTCCGCTTCGTCGACAACTACCGTCGGCGAATCGACCCGCCTCCCCCGGCGCCAGGCGCCCCGCCGCGCGGCGGAGGCCGCGGCAGCCTCGGTCACACCGTTGGCATGGAAGTGCACGACGTCAACACCCCCCATGGTGACGTGCTCGTCCCCGGCATGGTGTTCACGATCGAGCCGGCGCTGACGATCCCTGAAGATCGCGTCTACATCCGCCTCGAAGACGTGATCCTGATCACGGAAACCGGCTACGAGAACTTGTCGGCGTTCGCACCGATCGAGATGGATGCGATCGAAAAGCTGATGGCGGAGCCGGGCATGTTCGAGAAGTACGCGCCGCGCCAGGCGACGACTGCGCCCGCTGCGGCGGCTCGAAAGCCGTAAGGGCAGCGCGACTCCCGAACAATCCTGGCCGCACCCGGCCGCTCTGCGCAGTTGGAGGCGTTTCGATGAACACGTCAACAATGATGAAGCAGCCAAGTGCGGTTATTCCGGTGGCATTGTCGTTCGCTGCTCTGGCGACCGTCATCGTCCACGTTGCCGTGTTCGGCGCTGCGCGTGAAACCGACGAGGGAACGGCTGCCCATCTCTGGCAGCTTTTCATGGCTGCACAAGTGCCGGTCGTGGCGTTCTTTGCGATCAAGTGGCTGCCGCGAAGTCCAACGCCTGCATGGCAGGTGCTGGCACTGCAGGTCGGGGCGGCACTCGCAGCGCTCGCACCGGTCTTCTTTCTCGGTCTTTAGTGAGAGGGCGCATTTCCCCCAGCAATCCCGGTCATCGTCGTCGGTTCCAGCTCGCCTTCTATACCCAGGGGGCGTAGAAGGATGTGGCGAACAGCCTATTATCACTATATGGACCAGCTAGAATCCCTCTCGGCACTTCCCGCTCCCCGCGTGCAGGTGACCGATTGTGGATGCGCACAAACCCACGCTGGACACGGAGGCCTGTCCTTGCTGCGGCGCTCCATTCAGCCGGCTATCGGCGTTCGGCCTCACGGCTGCCAGTCCAGCGACGGAGCAGCATCCCCGCGAGGCCCGTTCCAAACAGCAGCATCGTAGTCGGCTCGGGAACCGGGTCGAGGGACTCGAAGGTGTATGTCACCTCCGGAAAGGCGAACGTCCCGTTCAGGCGTGGACTCACCCGCAGACGCGCCGTCCCCTGTCCCTGCAACGTCACATCGAACAGCGGTTCGCCTTCTAGATTGTCACGCCTGAACCCTGCGACCTGTCCTTGGAAGAGAAAGGGTGTCAGTAGCTCGATTGGACCGTCCCCAACGGGAGCAGCCGCCGGGATCACGACATCCCCTGCATCGAACCGGAACGTCCCGGCGAGCTCCAGGAAAGAGCCCGGCCGATCCGGCCCTATGTAGGAGACGCCGTCCAGGCTTGCCATCAGCGAGGTGCCGAGGTCGAACCCGCTTCCGCCGCCGGCGACGCTGCTCATGTTGACGACGGTTCCGGGCAGGCACCCGGTGAAACAGGCCCGCTGCGGCGAGACGGAGACACGGACAAATAAACCCGAAAGTGTCAATCCATTGGCTGCGACGAGGCTGAAGTGACTGGGGTCATCCCAAGGCAAAGTCATCTGGCCGGACGTGATCACGATCGGTTCCGCACGAGCAGGCGCCGCGCAGATACCAAACAGGAGACACGCAGTGCTCAATATTCCGAGTCGGGTTGCCATGGCTTGCTCCTCCGGGCTCGGACAAGCAACTGCAGGCCCATGTTTCATCGGGAAATCTCTAGCTGGTTTCGACGGGCTGAACCGCCGGCGCTGCGACCGGGCACCTGGCGAGAAGATCAGAGATGCGCCAATTACTCGTCGTGCCTTGGAGAACGCGGGATCGCGTATTCCAGCGAAATGGTGCCGGTGGCCTTCAGCACTTTGTGGGCGGTCAGTTTCAACTGTACCCTCCCGTAGGGCGGAGGTAGCAGGGGAATGCCCTCTCCGAGAAGCACCGGGATCAGCGACACTTCGACCGTGTCCACCTGGCCGAGGTCGAGCAAGCTCCGGAACAAGTTTCCCCCGCCATACAGGGCAATGTCTTTCCCCGGCTGCGCGCGCAAGCGCTGCACTACAGCGCCGGCGTCGTCGCTGACAATTGTGACGTCTGGATAATCCTCCTGCCGGAGCGTCCGTGAAAACACATAGGTGGTGATTCCCGGCATCGGGTCCGCGTGACCCGCGGCAACCATGGCGCTGAAGGTGCGACGGCCGATCAGCAGGGTGTCATACTGGCTGAACAGCGCCGCAAAATCGATCTCCGGATCCATCAGAATCCAATCGGCCTGCCCCTCTGGCCCCGCAATGAAGCCGTCAAGGCTGATAGCTCCCCCGTATCGCACTCGTCGCATCGCGATGCTCCTTTCAAACGCCACGACCGCCTTCATCATAGGGGCAACCGGCGGAAGGCGGTCCCGGCTCGAGGCTTCAGTTCTGCGAGCGGCTGCTTACGGATATCGAACAATCCGCCGACGAGGGGGTCGAGATCGAAGGTGACGCCGAAACTGGCGCGCATGTCCTTCTCCTTGATCAGTTCGTCCGGTTCGACGCGGTGATCGACAGCGGAATCTTGATGCCGCTGTCCTTCACCGGCAACTGAGCGAGAACGGCTCATCCGCGATCGAGGGAACCATCGGGGTTGGTGTTGACGTCGAAGGTGACGGAGATAATTCTCTGCTTGACCACATGACGACAGCCCTCAACTGGACGCTCGGGCCTTATCGGATCGCGCGAGAGATAGGCCGCGGGCAATTCGGCACCGTCTATCAGGCGACCGATGGCGAGGGCCGGCAGATCGCGTTGAAGCTGGTCCCCGTCGAGGGCACCGACAGCGACGAGAAGGTCTCAGCGGAGCGGCAGGGTGCGACCCTTCAGCAGCGCTTCAGTCGCATCTCCAACCACTTGGTGCCGGACGTCCTGGATCATCAACTCATCCACCCGTATTACGCGATCGCCATGGAGCTGGTGAGCGGTCAACCGCTCACCGCCGTCATCAAAGCCGGCCGGCTTCCCGACCACCGCGCCGCGACGATTGCGCGGGCGATCAGCCGATTCCTTGAAAAGGCGCATGAGTTCACGACCAGCATCGACGATCACTCGGCAACGCTGATCGTGCACGGCGACTTGAAGCCGGCGCATATCCTGCTCCTGGCCGACGGGAGCATCCGCGTCCTGGATTTCGGCATCGCCAAGGCGCTGGCTTCGCCGAAGCCGGCGACAACAAACCGCTGGGCCTCCGTCGACTACGCATCGCCGGAGCGGCTCGAATCCGGGCGGGTAAACGAGCAGGTCGATTTCTGGTCGCTCGGCGTACTGCTGTTCGAGATGATTGCGGGGGTCCGGCCCTACCTTACCTACGAGCACAACCCGAGTCGGCTCGAGACCGCAATCCGCCGCCAGGAGCCTCGTCTGCGTGTACCGTCCGACGTGGATCCGAAACTGGCGGCCATCGTCGAGAAACTACTGGCATCGCAGGTCGAACGGCGATATCAGTCGGCAAGCCAGATCGCCCGGGACCTGCAGGCGTTTCTCGATCGCGCGCCAGTCGTGGCGTTTGCCGAAGCCACCCGCGCCAACCAGGCGACAGTTCGGATCCCGCCAACGTTGGATGGCATTCTGCCAACGGAATCGACCGTCATCAACCTGCCGCCCTCGGGTCGCGCCCCCTTGCCTGATTCGAGGTGGCAGCGCCGTAGTGAGCTGATCGTCGAGACTGAGCCACTCCAGCCCGAGGTGCCTGTCTGTCCGCTCCCTCCTCCGCCTGCCGCCACGACGAAGCGACACTATAAACCGTTGATCGCCGCGGTCCTCAGCTTTCTCGTCCCAGGCTTCGGGCAAATCTACAACGGGGACTATTTGCGCGGCATTGTCTGGCTCATCGTTACGCCCGGATTCTGGATAGGTACAGGAGGGGCGATCGGGTGGCCGTTTCACCTGATCGCGTCGTACACCGCGTACCGGCGTGCGCAGGGCACCGCAGTGATCGTCCTGTCACTGCCGCGGTGGCGGGCCAAGTCCTTTCTGCGTCGACGCGCGCCAGCCTAGACTGTTCGGCGTGGCCGGTCGCATCGAACGACGCAGCGGCGTCACTCGATCTGGCGTCAATCACTCGTCCGCCGGCTCTCGGACGATTCTGATCGTGGAATCTGCGCCCCGAGGACATCGATGATGGGATTCGAAACGGTATCGCTCTTCCTCGACAACGCGTGCCCCGACCATCACGTGCGCGGCGGATCCGATCACGTCCGGGCCGAGCACACGGCGATGCGTCTCCTTGTTCGCCATCCAGAAATCGCGATGGCGAACTTCTATACGGCGGTCGTCTGCGGCGATCTCGACGCGGTACATCGCGCTCTGGCGGCCGACCCGGGTTGGGCGACACGCCGGAATGGCGAGCCAGGGTTGGGAAGAACCGGCGCCGGAGGCGAAGGGGATCTGACCACGCGGGACTGGGGCTCGAAAGGCTGGGAGCCGCTCTCCTATTTGTGCTTCACCCGCTTGCCGCTGCCTTCGGTCACCGGGAACGCCGTCGCGATCGCACGCGCCCTCCTCGATCGTGGCGCGAATCCCAACGTGTATTTCATGGCCGGTGACAGCCGGTACACGCCGCTCGTTGGGGCAATCGGTGAAGGCGAGGAGGGCCGGCCTGGGCATCAACAGCGAGACGCGTTGGTGCGACTCCTTCTCGAACGAGGCGCCAATCCGTACGACGAACAGGTCATCTACAACATCCACTTCCGTGGCAAGGCCCTTTGGTTTCTCGAGCTGATCTACGAGCACGCACGACGGTCGGGCCGAACCGTGGACTGGGCCGATCCGGAATGGCAGATGCTTAGCGCCGGCGGCTATGGGACCGGCGCGCGTTGGTTACTCGATGCCGCCGTCGAGCACAACGACGTGCAACTGGCAGAGTGGTGCCTGACGCATGGCGCCAATCCGAACTCAGCCCCGGGCCCGCAACGGCGAAATCGCCACCGCTCGCTCTATGAGGAGGCCGTCTTCCGCGGACATGTGGAGGTTGCGGAGCTCCTCGTCCGCTATGGCGCCAGGCGCTCCTCGATCGCTCTGAATCCAGTGCAGAGGCTCATCGCCGCCTGCCTGCGCGACGACAAAGCGACGATCCGCGACGAGGTCGCCAGACACCCGGAGTTCCTGAACTCCCACGAAGCACTCTTCGCCGCGACAAAATACAACCGGCGCGAAGCGGTCGAGCTGTTGCTGGATCTGGGCACGTCACCAAACGTCCAAAGCCCCGAAGGCGAGAGGGCGCTCCACATCGCGGCGTACGACGATGCCGTTGACGCCGGCGAACTTTTGATCGCGCGCGGCGCCGAGGTCGATCCGATCGGCTGCCATTACGACAACACGCCGCTCGGCGGTGCGATGCACTGCCAATCCGCTCGGATGATCGCCCTGCTCGCCCGCCACAGCCGCAGCGCCTGGGAAGTCGGCTACTCGGGCCACGTCGATCGGCTGCGCGAACTCCTCACTGAACAGCCCGAAGATGCCCGCGGCTACGATGGCGAGACCCTCCTCATGTATCTGCCGCCCGGCGATGAAACCAAGGCGATGGAAGTCGCCAGGCTGCTGCTCGAACACGGCGCGGACCCGACAATCAAGGACCCGCACGGCAAGACGGCAGCGGATCGGGCAGAGCGGAATGCCATGTACCGCGTCGCCGAGTTTTTGAGGGAGGCCGAACGACGACCGTAGGCCGACGGAGCGCTCAATGAGGCGTCGCACTGGCCGGAATTCCCGCCGGACGTTAGCGTGAGAGAAAGGGTCGCTCTAAAAAGACGGCTCTTTTCCATTTACCTCGCGGCGCTTCGGGAGGTGGATGGTGAAAGCGGTGCCCAACTCCTCAGAGGATTCGACGGCGATGGTTCCTCCGTGAGCGGCGACGATTCGCTCGGCGATGTAGAGCCCGAGGCCCAGGTTGGGGCGTGGCGTCACCGGTCCATTCATCTCGATGCTGTGCATAGGTTGGAAGATCCTGGTGATCTGATCCGCAGGAATGACCGGTCCCTGGTTCTGAACGGTCAATTTCACCTCCTCGGCTTCGCCACGCAGGACGACGTTGATCGGGCTGGCGTCGGAGCCATGCTCCACGACGTTGCCGATCACGTTCGAGAGCGCCTGGCTCACCCGGGCGCCGTCCCGCTCCCCATCGAGCTCACCCATCGCTTTGAAGTTCATTACCCGATCCGGGTGCTGAGTTGCGATCTCCTCGACGGTATGATGGCAAAGCGTGGCCA
>JACDBQ010000896.1 GCA_013694845.1 Acidobacteriota bacterium | reverse complement strand
ACGACGCTCAGCACGACCACGGCCAGCGCCCGGACAGAAAAGCGCGTCATGAACTCGAACCTCACTTCACGTTCTCAGCTTCCAGCACGTCGCACGTCGCACGTCGCACGTCGCATGTCGCACGTCGCACGTCGCACGTGCACCCGCACCCCGCACCTGCCTTATGATGCACCCATGACCAACGAGCGCTGGCTCGCCCTGCCGTATGCCGACTGGAAAGACACCTACGGGACGCTTCACATGTGGACGCAGGTCGTCGGGAAGATCGCCGTCAGGCACGCGGCGCCGGAGAACCACTCGTGGGGCATTGCGATGCAGGTCACGCCCCGTGGCCTGGCAACCCGCACGTTGTTCCATGGTGCCACCCCGTTCTCCTTCGAGTTCGATTTCCTTGCACACCAGCTCGGGTTGAAGCTGCCGGGCGACACCTCGGCGACACTCGATCTGAAGCCCATGACCGTCGCCAGCTTCTATGCCGAGGTAATGCGCCTGTGCGCCGACGCGGGGCTGCCCGTGCAGATCTGGACGATGCCGGTGGAGATCCAGCCACCGGCCGTGCCCGTGAGGTTCGATCAGGACACGGAGCACCAGTCATATGACGAGGCGGCGGTCGAGCGCTTCTGGCGTGTCCTCTCGCAGGCCGACCGCGTGTTCCGTCGCCACCGGGAGAGCTTCGTCGGCAAGTGCAGTCCCGTTCATTTCTTCTGGGGGAGCTTCGACCTGGCCGTCACCCGCTTTTCCGGCCACCAGGCCCCGCCTCGATCGCCAGAAGAGCCGGCGTTCATGTCGGAAGCCTATACCCACGAGGTCATCAGCCATGGGTTCTGGCCGGGCAACGAGCAGTTACCGGAAGCGATTTTTTACAGTTACGCAGCGCCGGTTCCTCCAGGCCTCTCGACGGCGCGGGTCAGCCCTGACGCCGCCTATTATCTCGACGCGATGGGAGAGTTCGTGCTGCCCTACGAGGCAGTTCGTACGGCGGCGGATCCCGAACGCGCAATCCTCGACTTCATGAACAGCACGTATGAACAGGCCGCGGCGCTGGCGCACTGGGATCGCGCCAGTCTCGAACGGCCGGGGAAGACCGCCTGATGTCGACGGCGGTACCGCCCCATGCGGCTCAACCCGTGTTGCGTCGGGGGCCGGTCGCGGCGCAGGCTCGCGTTGCGGTCGTACTGATTCACGGGCGGGGCGACAGCGCCTCGGGGATCCTTTCGCTCGCAGACGACCTCTCGCTCCCCGACGTGACCTGGCTGGCGCCCCAGGCCGCGGCCAACACGTGGTACCCCAACTCGTTCCTCGCTCCGATGCCCGAGAACGAACCTGGCCTCACCTCGGGACTGTCCGTGATCGCGGATCTCGTAGAGACACTCGCCGATGAGGGGATACCGGCCGATCGCGTTGTGCTGATGGGGTTCTCACAGGGGGCCTGTCTTGTCCAGGAGTTCGCGGCGCGGAACCCGCGGCGTTATCAGGGGGTCGTGGGCTTGAGCGGCGGACTGATCGGCCCCCCCGGCACACCCCGGGACTACACCGGCTCGTTCGACGGGACGGCGGTGTTTCTCGGCTGCAGCGACGTCGATCCGCACATCCCGGTAGAACGGGTGCACGAATCCGCGCAGGTATTCATGCGCATGGGCGCCCTGGTCGATCAACGCATCTATCCACGCATGGGCCATACGGTGAACGCCGATGAGATCGGGGCCACAATGGCCATACTGAAGGGATCAATATGAGCGGAGCACGCATCGCTGGAGCCGTCCTGATCGTCATCGGCCTGATCGGTCTGATCTGGGGCGGGGTCTCCTGGACCGAAGAGAAGACGGTGGTGGACATCGGCCCGATCGAGGCCAAGGCCCGCGAGCAGAAGTCGATTCCGATCACGCCGATCGTCGGCGGCATCGCCCTCGTCGCCGGCATCGTGCTGCTGGTGGTTCCCGGCCGCAAGCGCTGATTGCGTAGACCTGGCGTCCAATAGCCCTGGGCGGCCAGATGACCGCGCATTGTCTGGGCACTTCGGATTCGGCAGGCTGAATCGAAGCTGAGATTCCGTCTGAAAGCCGCCACCGCGAGCGATGCGTCCAGCCCACGCGTGAGCCCAGAGCTAATCAGACCGACTGCGGATGCAGTTGCGGCTTCGGTGGCGCTTCCACCTTGACGCCCTTCATGCCGTCGAGCACCTCCTCGGCCCTGGCCTGGTAGTTGTGGACCGATGACGTCCATTTGCCCCAGGCGTTCGGATCGATCGTGTCGCCGTTGTTGCCGAGATTGGTCAGCCGTTTCCGGTCGTCGTTGGTCAGCACCTGGCCGGGGAGGGGCTCGAGCGTTGCCACGTCCTTTGCGGTCATCCCGAGCGCCTGGGCGACGCGCGTGCCGTAATCATCGTGGACGAGAAAAAAGTGCCAGAGCATGCGCGCCTGCACGTCGCGCTCGCACTGTGCCAGCAGGTCAGCCATGTTCTTGACCAGGTCGGCGCGCTCCCAGTCCATCATCGTGTTGTAGCGCGCGCGTGGCTGGACGTAATCGTTGCGGCGCTCGATGACCGTGTTGGTGAGCCGTCCGTGGACCTCCGGCGGATGGTTGGGCTTCTTCGGCGCTTCGTGCAGTCCCGTGTGGATCGACGGTTCCAAGTTCACGTGCGGAAACAGCCCCGGCGCGAGGTCCACCCCGTGGGACATCTGGCCGCCGCGCTGGTTGGTGTGGACACCCTCGACGACCTTCGGCTGGTTCACCGGCAGCTGCAGGTAGTTGGTGCCGACCCGATGACGCTGAGTGTCCGAGTACGAGAAGGTCCGGCCGACGAGCATCTTGTCGTCGGAGAAGTCCAGACCATCGACGAGCACGCCCGTCCCCATCGCGATCTGTTCGTTCTCGTTGTGATGGTCGGCGACGTTCCGATTCAGCGTCATCACCCCGATGTGCCTGAGCGTGAACTGGTCTTCGGGCCAGATCTTCGTGTCGTCGAGCGGATCCCATTCGAGCTCGGGATGCGCGTGGTCGTCCATGACCTGCACGTACACGTCCCACTGCGGAAACTCCTTGCGCTCGATCGCTTCGAAGAGGTCCTTCGATGCGGATCCGAGATCCTTACCCTGCACCTTCTCGGCTTCGGCCGCGGTGAGGCTCGCGAGGCCGCAGCGCGGGTGGAAGTGATATTTGACGAGCACCATGTTCCCGTCGGCGTTCACCATCTTGTAGGTGTTGACGCCGAAGCCTTCCATGTGACGGTAGCTGGCCGGGATGCCACGCGGGCTGAACAGGTGGGTCAGCATGTGCATCGACTCCGGGGTCTGGCTCATGAAATCGAAGATGCGGTTCGGTTCCTGACGGAAGGTGATCGGGTCGGGCTTGAGCGAGTGGATCACGTCCGGGAACTTGATCGCATCGCGGATGAAGAACACCGCGAGGTTGTTGCCGACCAGGTCCCAGTTGCCGTCTTCGGTGTAGAACTTGACCGCGAAGCCCCGGGGGTCGCGGGCGACCTCGGACGAATCGCGTCCGCCGATGACCGTCGAGAAGCGGATCGCGAGCGGCGTCTTCTTGCCTGCTTCGGCGAAGATCTTCGCGCGCGTGTAGGTCGACGCCGGTTCGTCGCCGATCCTGCCGTCGGCCTCGAACTCACCGTAGCAGACGAAGCCGCGTGCGTGGACGACGCGCTCGGGGATCCGCTCGCGGTCGAAGTGACTGATCTTTTCGATGAAGTGATAGTTCTCGAGCGTCGCCGGGCCGCGGCTGCCGACCGTCCGCTGGGACTGGTTATCAGTGACCGGATGCCCCTGCCGCGTGGTCAGCGTGCGATTTGTCTCGGTGTCGTCCTTCTTATTCGCCATACGTAGCTCCAGAATGTGTTCGGCGGGTTCGAATTCACGCGCCTGAACTTCCGAGCCTATCACGCACACAATGGGCTGGGCACCGACCACGGCGCGGCAGAGTCATAGACAAAGACATGGAACATACGCCAGTAGAACAAAAGGGGCCCTCGTTGCTCAGGATGGCGCCACCGCCGCAGCTGGTGACCGAACCGATCTGCGGCATGGCGCTCGAGCCGCGGACGGTGGCGGTCGACGAGGGATCAAATCCCGAGCTGGTCGACATGACCCGCCGCAGGTGGATCGCCGCCGGGCTCGGTGTGCCGGTCTTCGTGCTCGCCATGGGGTGACATGGTGCTCGGCATGGGTCTCGGCGGGCGCGTCGACATGCGCGTGGCCAACTGGATCGGGCTGATCTGCGCAACGCCGGTGGTCTGGTGGGCCGGGTGGCCGTTCTTCGAGCGCGGCTGGACATCCATCAGGAACCGCCGCACCAACATGTTCACGCTGATCGCGCTCGGCGTCGGGGCCGCGTTCCTGTTCAGCGTCGCCGGCACCGTCGCGCCAGACCTGTTCCCCGGAGGCTTCCGCGTGCACGGCGTGGTCGAGACCTACTTCGACACGGCCGTCGTGATCAC
>JACDBQ010000856.1 GCA_013694845.1 Acidobacteriota bacterium | reverse complement strand
GAGTCAGGCCGTCGCCAATCATTAAGTCTGTCATTGTCACACGTCGGACACTGTACGCGGCCTGATCCCGCTCGCTTTTGCCGCATTCCGCACCGTCGGCACGTCGGCACGTCGGCACGTGGCACCTCGCACGTCGCACGTCGCACCTCATATAACGCCGTCGCACGTTCACGCCGCTCTATTGTCATCCTCGTCGTTGGGACGGTTGACAATCTGCTTCTTCACGGCCCGGCCGATCTTGATCGCCGCCGGAAGCAGCGCGGCGGCGCCGATCAGCAGGTCACTCGGGCGGACGGTGTGCTCCGGGGGTGAGGCCTTGCGGTCGATGTCGCAGTTGACGCCCTCGGGAAACAGCTTGACCGGGATCTCCCCGCTTGCCTTTTTCTTTTCGTACTCCTGGGCGGCCATCGGTCCGATTACTTTCTTCTCTCCAGGAATTTTCTCACCGACGTCCTTGCCGTGCGGAGACGCGTGCTCGATCTCGGCGTTCATCTCGGCGCCGACCAGGATCGCGATGGCCGACAGATAGAACCAGAGCAGCAGCATCATCACGCCGCCAATGACGCCGTAGGTTTCGGTGTAGTTTCCAAAGTTGGCGACGTAGACCTTGAAACCGAGCGAGATCACCACCCACAGCAACGTCGCGAATACCGACCCGGGCGTGATCCAGAGCCACTCCTGTTTGGCGTCCGGCGCGTAGTAATAGAGCATGGCGATCGCGGTGGCGACCAGTAAGAAGACCAGCGGCCACTGCAGGATCAGCCATGACCACTCGAAGGCCGGTCCCAGCCGCATTGAGTCGGCGATCACACGTGCCAGCGTCGGTCCCGCAACGATCAAGGTCATCGACACCAGGATGAAGATGGACAGCGCGACGGTCAGGCCAATGGCGGTGAGCCGCACCTTCCACCATGAACGGCCTTCGGTAATGCCATATGCGGCGTTCAGGGTCGAGCACATCGATACGACAGCGCCGGAACTGCTCCACAGCGTAAAGAGGAAGGCGATCGTGAGCAGGCCACCGGCGTTGTCACTGGAAATCTTGTCCAGCTGTTCCGTGACCATCTTCAGTACATCGCCTGGGGCGACGCGTCCGAACATGTTGAAGACCTCGTCCTTGAGATCGTGGACTGGGAAGAAGCTGGCAAAGGAGATCAGCGCGAGCAGCGCCGGGAACAGGGCAAAGAAGAAGTAATAGGCTTGCTGAGCTGCGAGGTTGAAGACATCGTCCGCGAGTGTCTCGTTGAACGTCCGCTTGAGCAGTTCTCCCCAGCCGATCGGTACGTGGAAGCTCGACAACATGCTTCGCTCGCACAGCAACCGGCGTTCCACCTGCCCGCCGAAGCTCCGCGGGAGTAGCGGCTGCGACGGTGGAAGCGTGGTATAACGCGGCCGGTTTCCCTTTGTTTGTCATGGAGGATCTATGAGTCGCCACATGCGAAGTTCGCTCGTGCGCTTCGCGATTGCCTGTGCCCTGCTTGCCGCCGCGACGCCGGGGGCGCGTCCGGCCGCGCAGAGCCGTTCGTCTGCACCAAAGACACAGAAGATCGACGAGGCCTACACCGCGAAGATCAAGGAATATCTGCAGGATCCGCGCATCTCGACCGAGCTGGTCGACCATCTGCCGGCGTCCGACACAGTCCCGACGCCGCTCAAGATTCTTGGCAAGATCGTCGGCACGCCGGGAGAGTTGACCTATTCGAAAGACATCTACCGGTATTACGAAGCGATCGACAAGGCGTCGGACCGGATCGCGATGTGGAACATCGGCAAGACCGAGGAGGGGCGCGACATGGTCGTCCTCGCGGTTGCCGACGAAGCGACGATCAGGCAGATCGACAAGTACAAGGGGATGATCGCCTCGCTCACCGATCCTCGCCGTACGACCGAGGAGCAGGCGCAGCAGCTGATCAGGACAGCGAAGCCGATCTACTGGCTCACCAGCGGGATGCATTCGACCGAAAACGGCGGCCCGGAAATGCTGATCGAGCTGCCCTATCGCCTTGCCGTCAGCGAGATGCCGTTCATTCAGCAGATCCGCAATAACGTGATCACGATCATCACGCCGGTCATCGAAGTCGACGGCCGCGAGAAGCAGGTGGACACCTACTACTTCAACAAAAAGCGCGCCCAGGGGGATTCGCGGCTCGGCTTGATGTACTGGGGCAAGTACGTCGCGCATGACAACAATCGCGACGGGATGGGCCAGTTCCTCGCCCTGACCAAGAACGTCACCAAGACGTTTCTCGACTGGAAGCCGACCGTCATGCACGACCTGCACGAGCAGTCGACCTATCTGTACGCGTCAACCGGCACCGGTCCCTACAACGAACAGATCGATCCGATCACGATCGACGAATGGTGGTTGATCGCGAAGACGGAGGTCATGGAGATGACCAAGCGCGGTGTGCCGGGCGTCTGGACGTATGGCTTCTACGACGGCTGGGTCCCGAACTACATGTTCTTCATCGCGCACGCGCACAACTCGATCGGCCGGTTCTACGAGGTGATGGGCTACGGCCCCGACAACCGCACCGTGCAGGCCGGGGCGACGACGACGAGCCGGGAGTGGTTCAGGCCGAATCCGCCGCTGCCGACGATTCAGTGGGGTCCACGGAACAACACGAACATCCAGCAGTCGGGCGTCCTGATCGCGCTGAATCACATCGCGAAGAACAAGGAGACCTACCTCGAGAACTACTGGGTGAAGAATCGGAACGCCGTCAACAAGGGGAAGAACGGGCCGACATATGGCTGGGTGATTCCCGCGACCCAGAAGCGCAAGTCGGATGCGGCGCAGGCAGTGAACGATCTCCGGGTGCAGGGCCTCGAAGTGCATTCCGCGTCGGCACCGTTCAAGCTTGGCGACGTCGAGGTGAAAGCGGGGGACTATGTGATCCGCGGCGATCAGCCGTATCGCACCGTTGCCGACATGTACTTCGCCGTCCAGAACTACGCGCCCAACAACCCGCGGCCCTATGACGACACCGGGTGGACGTTCCAGTACATGCGGAACCTGGTCATCAAACCGGTCGGCGACAAGGGGCTGCTCACCCAGCAGATGGCGATGATCACCAAGGACGCGGTTGCGCCGGGTGGCCTCGAGGGGAGCGGCCCGGTCGTCATCGTCGATCACACGACCGACAACAGCCTGGTGACCTTCCGGTTCAAGCACGCCGACGTGAAGATGGCCGCTGCGCAGGCGGATTTCGATGCCGCCGGCCGGAAGTTCCGGGCCGGCTCGTTCATCATCGCGAATGCCGACCGCGCAAAGCTGGATCCGACGCTGAAGGCGCTCGGGCTGTCAGGCTTCGCCGTGGATGCCGCTCCGACGGTCGCCACCCACGAACTCGACGTGCCGCGAATCGGTTACATCCACAGCTGGGCGAATACGCAGAACGAGGGCTGGGTCCGGGCCGCGTTCGACACCTACGGCGTGCCCTACACCTACTTTGGCGACATCGAGCTCCGTGAAGGCAACCTGCGGCAGAAATATGACGTCCTCGTATACCCGCATGTCGGCGGTAACGCCGAGTCCCAGGTGAACGGGATCCCCAAGACCGGCGGTGCGCCGCTCCCGTACAGGAAGTCGGCCGAGACGCCGAATCTGGGTGGCCTCGAGCAGAGCGACGACATCCGCGGCGGGATGGGATGGGAAGGGCTCATGGAGCTGGTGAAGTTCGTCCAGCAGGGCGGCACTCTCATCACTGAAGGTGCGACGTCGGTGATCTTCCCCGAGTACAAGATTGCGAGCGGTGTGACCGTCGAGGAGCCCGAGGGGTTGTTCGTCCGCGGTTCGGTGATGCGCGGCATCGTGTCCGACCGCACCAGCCCGATTGCTTATGGCTACGACGCACAGGTGCCGGTGTACTTCAGTCAGTCGCCGGTGCTGAACGTTGCAGGCGCGGGCGGTGGTGGCTTCGGCGGCGGCCGCGGCGGCGAAGGGGGTATTCCTGGCGTCGGAATGGACGTGACCCCGATGGCGAATCAGCAGACCAACCGCTTGTCGGCATACAACCCAGAGAATGTTGCGGCGGCCGCGACGGTCCCTGCCGCACAGGGCCGTGGCGCCGGTCCGGGTGGCGGTCGGGGCGCCGACGGTGGCCGTGGGGGTGGTCGCGGCGGTGGAGATGCCGCGACCCGGCCCCGCGTGATCGTCCAGTTTCCGGCGAACCCGGACGAGATGCTCCTGTCGGGCGTGCTCGTGGGGGGCCAGGCGCTGGCGAACCGCGCGCAGGTCGTCGACATCCCGATCGGCCAGGGGCACGTGGTGTCGTTCGCCATCCGTCCGTTCTGGCGGTGGCAGACGCAGGGGACGTTTTTCCTCGGGTTCAACACGATCCTGAACTGGAACGACCTCGACGCCGGCCGTCCCGCCGCGCCGCGCACCACCCCGTCCCAGTAGACGTCCGTCCGTTCTGACGGAGGCGGGCGGGGACCGGAGGCGGACGGGGACAGGCCCCTGGGGGCCTGTCCCCAATTTCCGCATCTTGTTACCCCACAAGGAGTCTTGCTGGCGGGACGGACCCCTCGCAGGCGGGCCGGTCGGCACCCTTTCGCGGCGTGGTCTCGTTCACGAAAGTCGTCCAGTTGGACGGCAGCTGGATCGGTCCCTCCGACAGCAGACCGCGCTCTTCGCCATCCGCTCGGATGCGCAGACTCGACCATTCCCAGTCCTGGGCCCGCGTGACGAGTCCGGCGGCGAGCGGATTCCCTTCCACATAGCGCATCACGGCGAGTACCCCGCGGTCGTCCTTGCAGACATCGTTGCGATAGCGTGACTGATACAGGTGCCCGGTCCCCGTCAGCTCGTAGTGTGCGTGATAGCGCCGAACATGCGTACTGGTCAGCCAGTGCATGAACTCAGAAATTGAAACCTTGTCGTCGGGCCACAGCACGAGATGCCAGTGGTTTCGCATGATGCAGAAGGCGACGAGCCGCATCCCGTATCGGGCGACCGCCTCCCATAGCACCTCGAGAAACGCCCCGTAATCCTCAGGTTTGTGAAAGATGATCTTGCGGCGATTGCCCCGGTTCACTACGTGATGAACGAGACCGGGGGCAGTGTTGCGACGTGTTCGTGCCATGGATCCTCGCCGCGGGTAGATCAATGGACGTGCCGGCGTCCGATATCATCGTTCCCGTGGCTCCCACGGAACGGATCGCGGTCGTCGGCGCCGGGATCATCGGTTGCGCGATTGCGTTCGAGCTCTCCCGTCGTGGGGCAGCTGTGAGTGTGTTCGATGGCCGCAGTCTGGGCGGCGGCGCAACACAGGCGTCCGCCGGGATTCTTGCGCCCTACATCGAAGCGCATGAAGGGGGGCCGCTCTTCGAACTCACCGTCCGAGGACTCTCTGCGTACGACAGGTTCGTCCGCCAGCTTCGCGCGGTCTCCCCAATTCCGTTCGAGTATGGGCGGCCCGGGACACTGGAGATTGCCGAGGACGCGGGTCGGGCGCGCGAGCTTCGGGCGCGGCTCTCGGCACGGTGGGCGGCGTCCGCCGGACTCGAGTGGCTGGACGCCGAGCGGCTCGAGGCACTGGTGCGGTGCATCCACACCGGGGCCGTTGGCGCGCTGCTTTGCGCCGTCCACGGGTACGTAGCCGCCGGCCCCTTCATCGCGGCCATGGCGGACGCGGCTCAACGACTGGGAGCACGCTTCCACCTCGGCACCGCGGTTACAGGGGTTGACCTCGAGTCGTCCGGCGTCTGCGTGGATACGGCGGGTGAATCGACGACGGCCGACCGTGTCGTCCTGTGCGCCGGGAGCTGGACGCCGGCGATCGATCCGCTGCGGCAGACGGCAGACCGCATCCGTCCGGTCCGCGGACAGCTGGTGAGGCTGTCCGCGCCGGAGCTGCGGTTGCGGCATGTTCTCTGGGGGCGCTCCTGCTACATCGTCCCGTGGCACGATGGGACTCTCCTGGTGGGCGCGACGTCGGAGGATGTGGGTTTCGACGAGCGCACCACCGCTGAAGGAGTCCGCGGGCTGCTGACCGCCGCCGAGGGATTGATTCCGGATCTGCGGTCCGCGACGTTCGTCGACGTTCGAGCGGGGCTACGTCCGGCGACCGTTGACGAGCTGCCGATCCTCGGCCCGGCCGGCGATCCACGCATCATCTACGCTGCTGGACACTACCGCAACGGCGTCCTGCTCGCTCCCTTCACCGCGCAGCTGATCTCGAACTACGTTTTTGATAGCGTCATAGATCCTGCTTTTTCAGCAACTTAGAGAGAACGGGGACAGGCCCCGTCGCTACCGGCCGATCTGCTGCGCGGTCTGGAAGGCGACGGCGGCGAGCTGGTAATCCAGAGATGCCTGGAGCTCGTTGTTGCGCGCCACGGCGAGATCGCGCTGGGCTTGGAT
>JACDBQ010000853.1 GCA_013694845.1 Acidobacteriota bacterium | reverse complement strand
TTTTGGTCGCCAGGACGGCGGTCATGATCGCGAGCCCCATACCGAGGACGATACCCAGCCCGACGAGCAGCGCAACGCGCCGCAGAACCAGGCGCACGACACCCCCCGGTGCGGCGCCCAGCGCCATCCTGATCCCGAGCTCCGTCCGCCGCCGGCTGACCGCGTAGGTCGTGACGCCATAGAGCCCCAGCCCCGCGAGCAGCAGCGCCAGACCGCCGAAGAATCCGGACAGGATAGCGACAACACGCTCCTGGATCAGCGAGGCATTCACCTGGTCCGCCAGCGGACGGAAGGTGATCGCGACATCCTGACTGACGTTCGTCAGGCTGTCGGCCAGCGGTTTGATCAGGAGCGCGGGGGATCCGATGGCCGCGCGGACGCTGATGCTGATCCCGGAGGGCGGCTCCGCATTCTGCTGAAGCGGGAAATACATCGTCGGGGGGATGGCTTGTCGCAACGAGCGATACACCGCGTCCTGGACGTAGCCGACGACTTGATGCGACGTCGTCGGTCGCGCGTTGAACCCAGGCTGCCGGACGATGCGGCCGATCGGATTCTCGCCACCGAAGAACTTCTTCGCGAAGGCTTCGTTGACAATGACGACATCGGGCGCGCCCTTGCGATCTGCCGGTGTGAAGTCGCGCCCGGCGATCAGTCGCGTGCCCATCGCCCTGAAGAAATCCGGGGAGAGCAGGTTGACGAATGCAATACGCTCACGCTCCGGGCGTACGGGCGCGCCGGGAATTTCGACCGGAAAATTCCAGGCGCTGCCGCTCACCGGCGTGACCGCGGACAGTGCCGCGGTCGAGACCCCGGGCACGCCCGCAGCCGCACTGCGGAGCTGTTCATAGAACGCCGGACGATCCGTCGCCTCGACCGGCACGCGTTGCGCGTTGACATTCACGACCAGCACCGGGTCGCGCTCGAATCCGAGATCCAGGGTGGCGAGCGACGCGAATGTGCGGACGAACAGGCCGGCCGCAATCACGAGAATCAGGGACAGCGCGACCTGGGCGACCACCAGAATGTTGCCCAGCCCGAAGCGCCGGTCCATCGAAATGCCGCGCCCCTGTTCCTTGAGAGCTTCGTTCGGCCGGACCTTCGACGCCCGCAACGCCGGTGCGACCCCAAAGAGCAGCGCCGTGCCCACCGCCATCGCGGTCGTGAAGGCGAGCACTGTCCAGTCGAGGCCGAGGTGCAGGAACACCGTATTCGTGGACGTCGAGAGCTGGCCCACGAGCATCCGGCTGCCCCATTGCGCGAAGAACAGACCGAGCAGCGCTCCGCAACCCGAGAGGAGCAGGCTTTTTGACAGCAGCTGACGGATCAGTCGGGCCCTCGGCGCGCCGAGCGCGAGCCGGACGCTGATCTCGTGCCGCCGGGCCGTCGCACGCGCCAGCAGGAGATTGGCGATGTTCGCGCAGGCGATGAGCAGCACGAGGCCGACGACCACCATGATCGCGGTCAGCGGCGTCCGGTAGCGTGTCCGGAGCCTCGACTCCCCGCTCGATGCATCGACAGCTGTTAATGGTTCGGACAGATAGTTGTGGCGATCCTCGGGACGATAGTGCTCGGGCATCGTCGCTTCGCGGATCTGCGGTTGCACGCCGCGCAGGGCGGCGCTGGTGGCATCGAGCGTTTGCCCCGGTCTCCGGCGGACCATCACGTTCAGCCACCAGGTCGAGCGGCGGTCGAGGGCCGACTCTTTACCGCGGACGAGCGGTTCCGCGCCGAGTGGAACGGCCACATCGAACGTGCGGCCGACTTCAGTGCCAAAGAACCCGGGACCCGTGACACCCACGATCGTGAACGGCACACGCTCGATCGTCAGCGAGCGTCCCACGACATCGGCGGCGCCTGCGTAACGCTGCTGCCAGAATCTGTCGCTGATGACCGCCACCGGCCCAGCGGGACCGCCACCCCGGCGATCGTCATCCGGAGCGAAGGTCCTGCCGAGGAGCGCCGGGACCCCGAGGACGCGGAAGTACCCTCCGCTGGCCCAGATGCCGTCGATCATCTCTGCCGGCCCGCCCTGCGCAAGATTGAAGCGAGCCGGCGACCAGGCAAACGCACCTTCGACGAGCGCCTCGCGCTCGCGGATTTGCTCCCAGAGCGGATTGGTGAAGGACGAGTCGCCGCTCCCCATGGTGATCGTTCCCAGCTCGCCTGGCTGCTCGACCGGCAGCGTTCGAAGCGTCAGGCTGTCCAGGATCGAGAAGATCGCGGTGTTCACGCCGATCCCCAGATCCAGCGAGAGAACCGCCACGACTGAGACGACCGGCGAGGAACGGAGAGCGCGGAAGGCGTCGCGGAGGTCCGGCATGGATGCTTCGACGGATGGAGCGTGTCGACGGCCCTCGATAGCAACCGGCGTGACATTTGAGGCAAAATCGTAGGGTTTCATACGCGGAAAGGAACTCAATTGCAGCTCGAAGGGGTCTACTCGGTTCTACCCACCCCGTTCACCGCCTCGGGCGACCTGGACGACGACAGCCTCCGTCGCGTCATCGACCTCTTCATTGAATCGGGCGTCAACGGTGTCACCGCGCTGGGTGTCACGGGGGAGGTCGCGCGCCTGCTGGATGACGAACGCCGCCACGTGCTCGAGGTCGTCGTCTCCCACGTGAACGGGCGCATCGGCGTGGTCGCGGGGACCACCGCTGAGGGCACCCGGACCTGTATCGCGCATAGCCGGCACGCGCGAGAGACGGGCGCGACCGCGGTGATGGTCAGTCCGCCGCGGATGCCCAAGCTCAATTCCGAAGCCGTGGTCCATCATTTCACCGCGCTCGCCGAGGCGGTGGATATCGAAATTGTGGTGCAGGACTATCCGCCCATCTCGGGGTTCGCGATGGAACCCGCGCTGCTGGCACGAATCGCCAGGGACATTCCGAAGGCGCGAACAATCAAGCTCGAGGATCCCCCGACACCCTTCAAGACATCGCGCATCCTGGAGGCCTGCGGTGACGTGCCGGTCCGGGTCTTCGGCGGTCTCGGCGGCGTGTTCCTGCTCGAGGAGCTGTTGGCTGGCGCCACCGGCGCCATGACCGGGTTCGCCTTCCCCGAGATCCTCGTCAATATCGTCTCGCTGTATCGCGCAGGAAGGGTGGACGAGGCGGCGGAGGTCTTTTACAAGTCCGTGCCGCTGATGCGCTTCGAATTCCAGGAGGGGATCGGGATGGCCATTCGCAAGGAGGTGCTGCACCGCCGCGGTGCGCTTGCGAGCCCGGCGACGCGCGCCCCGGCGGCAGCGCTCGATCAAACGACGCGGGCCGCACTCGATCGCGTGATGAGATACACCGAACAATTCAGCCGTCTGTAAGAGGAAGCGTCATGGAGCTCGGTTTGAAGAACAAGGTGGCCCTCGTGGCTGGCGCCAGCAAGGGGCTCGGGTTCGCGGTTGCCAGGGCCCTCGCGGCCGAAGGCGCGACTGTGTCGATCTCGTCGCGCGACGAGAATGCGATCACCGCCGCTGGGAAGCGGATCGAAGAGGAGACCGGTGCGAAGGTGCTCGTCATGCCGGTCGACGTGCGTGACAAGCACGCCATCGACCGCTGGATCGCCCGCGCAGCCGACACGTGCGGGGGCATCGACGCGCTGATGACCAACTCCGGCGGTCCCCCGGCCGGGGCGGCGGTCTCCTTCGACGATCAGGCGTGGCAGGACGCCGCGGAGTTGCTGCTGTTCAGTACCATCCGCATGATTCGCGCAGCGGTTCCGCACATGGAGAAGCGCGGAGGGGGCGCGGTCCTCGTCTCGACGTCCTCCTCGGTGAAGGAACCGATCCAGAATCTCGGCCTGTCGACGGTGCTCCGTGCATCAGTCTCCGCGCTGGCGAAGACACTGGCGCTGGAGCTTGCGGGCAGGAAGATACGCGTGAACCAGATCATTCCCGGCCGGATCGATACCGACCGCGTCCGCCAGCTCGACGAGATGAATGGGAAAAAACAGGGTGTGTCGACGGACGAGGCGCGCGCGAAGGCGATGGCGGCGATCCCGATGGGCCGTTATGGACTGGCCGACGAGTTCGGCCGCGTCGGTGCGTTCCTCCTGTCCGACGCCGCCTCGTATATGACCGGTGCCACGGTGCAGGTCGACGGCGGACAGATCCGCAGCGTGCTGTGACGGCTTTCGGCTCTGGGCTTTCGGCTCTAGAGCCAAAAGCCCAAAGCCCAAAAATATGTCTTTGATGCGAAAAGCCCTGCTCGCCGGATCCACCAACACTTGGCTGCGCGAGCATGCGACGAAAGCGGCGTTCGTGCGCCGCGCGGTCTCGGCCTTTATGCCGGGTGAGACGATCGACGACGCCTTGCGGGCGGCGCAGGCGCTGAAACAAGAAGGGATCACGACGATCCTGACCCGGCTCGGCGAGAACATTACCCGGGCCGAGGAAGCGGAAGAAGTCACGCAGCACTACTTCCAGGTGCTGGACAAGGTCGCGGCGGCTGGTCTCGACGCGCACGTGTCGGTGAAGCCGACGCAACTCGGTTTGGATCAGGACCCGGCGCTGTGCCGCAGGAATCTTGACCGCCTGATCGAGCGCACCGAAGCCCGGGGCAACTTCCTTTGGATCGACATGGAGAGCTCGCCCTACGTCGAAAGGACGATCGAGCTGTTCCGCTACGGACGTGGCAGGACGGCGAAGATCGGCATCGCGATCCAGGCCTACCTGTTTCGCACGGAAAAGGATGTCGAGTCTCTTGTCCCGCTCGGCAGCGCGATCCGCATCGTGAAAGGCGCGTATCTCGAACCGCCGGATGTGGCGTTCCCGAAGAAGTCGGACGTGGACGAAAACTTCTTCAAGTTGTGCGTCCGGCTGCTGCAGCCCGACGCCGTTCGGGCCGGGTGTCTGCTGCACATCGCGACGCATGACCTGTCGCTCGTCGAGCGCCTCAACGCGTGGATCAAGGCGAACGACGTTCCCTCATCGGCACACGAATTAGCGATGCTGTACGGCATCCAGAGCGGGCACCAGCGGCGGCTTGCGAAGGAAGGGAAGCAGTTGCGCGTGCTCATCAGCTACGGGGAGTACTGGTTTCCCTGGTACATGCGCCGGCTTGCCGAACGTCCCGCGAATGTGTGGTTCGTGGCGAAGAACCTCTTCGGTTGAGAGTCCGCCAGGGCGACGACGGTCGTGGACGGTTGAAGAAGGTGGTCGGGTACGAGTGAGCACACAAACAACGGGCTTCAGCACAGGGAGCACAACGGCCACCACGGGCACGAAGACGAGCACCAGGAGTGAAGAGTATCTTCTTTGTGACCGTGGTGGTCTTTGGGCACCCTGTGCTGAAGCCGTCAGCCGTCAGCCCGCCAAACTCAGAACGAGAATCCCGACGACAGATGGACGCGGACCCCACCGCCGTCGAGGGATTTCGCGACATCGAGGTTGATACGCACGATCGACGCGATCAGGAACGCGCCGGCTCCGGCGCCGCGCTGCCACTTGGCGTCGCGCAGGTCAAGCCCGTAGTCGGTCGTTTTCGCGGCGTCCATGAAGACCGTGACGCCGAGTTTCCCGCCGCTGATGACCGAGGTGATGGGAACGCGGATCTCAGCCGAGGTGACGAGCGCTTTGTCTCCTTCGAATGCCCCGGTGCGGAAGCCGCGCAGCGATTCGCTGCCACCGATCAGCCACCGCTCGTAGATCGGGAGGGTCGCGTCAGCCGTTGAATAGCGGGCGCGCGCGGCCAGTACGGACTGGCGGAAGAGGCGCAGGTAGCCGCGGCCGTCAACCGTATACCGGTTGATGCGCCGGTCCTCTGTGCCGGGGCTTGCCGCGCCGAAGCTTCCGCCGGAGGTGGGGCGGACGTTGAGCGACGTCCATCTGCCACCCAGGTAGACCGCGTTGGCAGGGTAGGCCGGGTTGCCGCGGGTGTCGAGTGCGGCGTCCGCGCCGACGGTCCACAACCGATCGTCCAGCGTTCCGAAGTCCACCGAGGCGCGCGTGGCTTCCGCGCCTGCGAAGAGCATCTGCGCGACACTGCGTTCGACGCGTCCCCGGAGCTCCAGCCGCCGGTCGTCGATCTCGTGTCGCGGGTTCTCGCGTTGGTAAATGGCGGTGCTGCCGAGGATCCTGGTGAAGGGGCCGCGATCGAACGAGCGCTCGAGCTCCAGCGCCGCCCGCCGCGTGCCGCCCCATGTCAGGGGGACGGAGAGTCGTTCGCCGGCGCCGAGCAGGTCCACCGTGCTGAAACGCGCGCCATACGTGAAGCCGTACCCGTCCGCAAACGACAGGATCGGGAGAAACATCACGCGGCTCGTGATGCGGCGGCTGATCGGCCGCTCGATCTCGCCGGCTGCCGTGACCACCACGCCCGCCTTCTCGTGCACGACCAGCACGAGAGCGACGTCGGTCGGGTCCGAGAGCGAGCGATACCGCGTGCGGACCTGCACCGTCGCGAACCGTCCGCTGTCTTTCAGCCGCCGCTCGATAATGCCGACGGTGTCGGTCGCGAGCGTTCCGCCGACCGTCACCCCCGCGATCCGCACCACCTCCGCGTCCGGCACCGCCGCATTGCCATGGACGCGGATCTCCCGAATGACGGGGACAGGCCCCGTTTGCGGCGCCGACGCCGCAACGTCTTGCACTGCATCAGTTGCGGGGACCCACGGGCCCTTTCCAGATTCGTAATTCTCGTCCGGCGCGAGATCGGGGACAGGCCCCTTAAGGGGCCTGTCCCCGTCCGGGTCCGGGTCGCCGGCCGGGACCTTGGGGATCCGGATCTTGGACTTCACGTCCGCCTGGCGGTAGTCGGCGAAGGTCCGGTCGTAGCCCGCGTCGAAGGACCCGTTGGCCAGCGTGACCCCCGCCGAGATGTCGATGCCCCGCGGCAGCCACACCCCCGTGAAGGGCTGGAACATGGTCATGGAGGCGCGCATGCTGTCGATCCGGACGAGCCAGGCGGCCGGGAGGAAGTCGAGCCACACGTTGTCGAACGTGTACTTCACGATCTGGTGCTCTTTCGGGTCCACCCACAACGTGACCAGCGCCGTCTTGTTCATCTTGCGCTCGATGTCCTGCTCCATGTCGCGCTCACGCTGCCGCTCCTGCCGCGCGGCCCGAGTCTCCTTCTTCACCTCTTTCGGCGTCTTCTCGTCGTCATCACCACCGAACAGGCGCGTCGGGTAATACTCGATCCTGACGACCTCCTGGCCTTCGAACTGCTCCCGTCCCGCGAGGTAGTAGTTTCCCGGCTCGAACTTGAAGTCCATGAAGAAAGCTTCGGACACGAAGCGCGGTTCCGTCGGGACGACATTCGTCGAGATGCCGGAGTCGCTCAACGTCACTTCCTTGCGCTCCTTCTCCCCCTTGGCCTTCCGCTCCTGCCGCGCCTTTTCGCGCTGCAACCAGTTTTCCTCGTACTTGCGCCTCGACTCCTCCGGCACGCTGACGCCTTCGAATCGCACAGGGCTGCGGACGTGCGTTCCCTCCCGCACGAACCACGTGTACTCACGACTCGTCCGGTGCAGCCGGTACCGTCCCGGCCCCAGGATCTCGAACGACTCCTTCTCATCGAGGATGTAGTCGTTCAGGACCTTGCGGTTGACCTCGCGCCGGGCCAGCACCCGGTCCATGAACGTGTCGAGCTCGCTTGCGGGCGTAGTTGTTGGGGGAGTCTGTGCGTGGACCGGGCAGACGACGAGCGCAAGAGCGAGGGCGCTCGCAAGGTTCATTCGAAGGGACACGTGACCTCCGGAAGGTCGATCGGGCTGGCAGTTGGGTTAGACGGATCGACAGCCTGACGAGTTCCCCTCACGATTGTAGACCGCTACTGGTTCTTGAGCACCGACAGCGGCTGCACCGGAATCGCTCGCACCGCGGGCATCACGCACGCCGTCAGGGCGACACCCATGACGAGCACGGCGGCCGCCGACAGTGTCGCCGGATCGGCCGGCGCGATCTCGAAGAGAAAGGTCCGCAAGACCGGGGCAGCCAGCGAGGCGCCGGCGAGGCCCCCCGCGCAACCGATCACGACCGGCATCAACCCGCCGACCAGGACCAGGCGGAGCACGCGATTCGCATCCGCGCCGAGCGCCACGCGGATCGCGAACTCATGACGTCGTTCGGTCACGGACCGCGAGACGATGCCGAACAGACCCGACATGGCGAGCACCAGCGCGATCGCCGCAAAAGACCCGGTGGTCACCGCATAGAAACGACGGTCTGCCGTCGACCGCGAGACGATTTCGCCCACGGTCGTCAGTCCCTCCAGTGGTTGTTCGGGACCCGCCGCTCGCACCACGGCGCGCAGGGAGCTTGCGACGGATTCGCGCATCCCGGGTTGCGCCCGCACGATCACATAGATGAGTTCGCTCGGCCGCTGCGCGCGCGGAACGTAGAACGCCGGCGTCGCGGCGGTGACGACCTCCCTGTAGCGGACGTCGCCGACGACGCCGATGGATCGATCCGTCGCGAGCATCGTCGAGCGCGATCATCCGTCCGATCGGGGTCTGCGCGCCGAAGAACTGACGCGCGAAGGATTCCGAGACGACCATCACCGGTTCCGAGACAGCGGTATTGGTCTCCGCCGGCCGGCGATGAGCGGGATGCGCCTGATCGGGAACTGGCTCGGATCGACGCTCCGCATGTTGCCGTTCGCCTTCAGGGGAGCGCGTTGTCGCGCGCGGTGGCGCACCCGAGGTCGCCGATGATCGAGTCGGCCAGGCCGACATAACCCCCAACAGTGTTTGCCTCATCAAGCGCCCGGGTGACCGTCACTTCCACTGCACGGGGAACAACCGGCCGGCCGCCGCCGGACCCAGTCGCTCGCCCGCGAGCGCTACCGCCCTCGAGAGGACCGGGTCCCTGCCCGCGGGCCAGCTCCTCGGCGGTGGGCCGCAGCAGTTCGTCCGGGGTCACGCCGACACGGTCGAGACTCTTCCCGTCTTTCATGATCAGGTCCGCGTTCGTGACGCTGAATTCGAAGGGGACGAATCCTTCCGCGCCTTCGAGAGCGCCGCTCGTACGGACTCCTTGCATGACCGATCCCGCCGGTCGGTCGCCGATGACGGTCCCCCGCCCTTCGAGTTGCAGCACGCGCGCGAGTACCTCCGCCGCCGAGGCCGACTCCGAGTCGATCAGCGCGATCACTCTGCGGGTGAAAGGATTCTTGCGCTTCTTCGTAGTGATGCTCTTCGACGATCTGCGACCCTTCAGATCCGCCAGCTTCACCTCCCGCTCGAAGAGTCGTCCCGCGATCTGCTCGAGCGCCTGGACCACGCCGCCGGGGTTTCCTCGCATGTCTATGACCAGCGAGGTCGCGCCTTGCGCGACGGCGTCGAAGATCCGGTCGACCTGCTGCGGGTCGAAGTCGAAGCCGGCGAGCT
>JACDBQ010000834.1 GCA_013694845.1 Acidobacteriota bacterium | reverse complement strand
GACTGAGCTCACCCGTTACCACGCCCTGGCTGAACCGCCCGTAACTCCCCCGCAACATCGTCCGCCCATTGGCGGTCAGCTTCGCAGTGACGCCGAGGCGCGGCGACACGATGTTCCAGGTGTAGAGCGTCCCGAGACCCTCGACGAGGGCGTTCGTTTTCTGGCCCTCGAGATCGACGGCACGAACGTCCTGGCTGATCGCACGGCTGTGATCGAGGCGGACTCCGGCATTGATCGTCAGCCGATCCGCCACCGTCAGGGCATCGCTCACAAATGCCCCGGCGGTGATGAACATGCCCGCAGCAGTCGAAGGATCGCGGGAGATCACCTGCCAGGGCTCGCCGCCGTTGTCGACGAATCGCTCACCGGTCGGAATGCGCCGCATCGACTCGTGCTCGCCGCGCTCGACCTGCACTCCGACTTTCAACTGGTGATCGGCGCCGAGGAAAGCCGGCCGGTAATGGGTGATCGTCGACGCCGCGGTGGTGCGAACGATCCACAAGGTGCCCACCTCCACCGGCCCACCGCTCGTCCTGTTGGTGAGGCGGTCGAATCGGTTCACCCGGTCGAGACCGGTGATCGATTCGTCGTCGCGGGCGTAGACGACGCGCCCGGCGCGGACATCCCACAGCGTATTCGTCGACCACGTGTGGGTCAGGTGGCCGAAGCTCGTCGCCGGAACCGAAGCTCGCGACCGACCCGTCGCCTCGAAAGGCGTCTGCACCGTCGGCCGCTGCGGATTCACCCAGAACTCGTCATGAAAGCTCTGAACCAGCTGCCAGCTCGGAGCAAGACGCCACGTCAGCTTGGCGAAGATTTTGTCCATCTCGTACTGGCGCGGAAACGTCGGATCCGTGCCTGGCTGGCTGTCAGAGTCGCGAAGGTACTGGTAGCCGGCGAAGAACCACAGACGATCACGCACGACCGGACCTCCGAGATTGGTCGTGAAGTCGCGGTACTTCGCGCGCACGAAACCGCTCTGACCGGTTCGCGGCGCAGCCAGCGCGAGCAGCACGGGCTTGCTGGTCAGGCGAGCCGGCTGGCCGTAAAAGGACGCGTCGAACTGAAAATTGTTGCTCCCCTGTCTGGTCACGACATTGATCACCGCCCCTTGCGCGCTGCCGTACTCGGCGGAGGCACCGACCGACTGGACATGGATCTCCTGGATGAAGTCGACACCGGGTTCGGTCCGCGCGACACCGTTGATCGGCGCGGTGAAGTTCGTGCCGTCGATCAGGAACGTGTTCTCGTTGGTGCCGGAACCAAAGGCCGACACGGTATTCGTCCCCCCGCTTGATGGCGAGGTCGGCGAAATGCCTGGAGCTGCCCTGATGAAGTCGAACATGCTGGCGCGGCGCGTCGGCAGCGCCGCAAGATCCTCGGGCCCGAACCGGGTTCCGAATCCCGCGTGTCGCGCTTCGATCCTGGAGCCCGGAGCCGAGACCACGACCGATTCCGCGTGGCCGGCCGGCTTGAGCTCGATTCGCAGTTCGATGGTGGCGCCTGCACCGATGCGTATGCTTTCTTCGCGTTGGGGGGTGAACCCCGGGGCCCGGACCTCGAGCACGTACTCCCCGGGAGGCAGCGCCAGGGAACGCACCTGCCCCTTTTCGTTGCTGATCAGAACGGTGGGGCCGCCAATCAGCGCCGGCGAGCCGATCTCGATGCGCGCGCCGGGTACGGCCAGACCCTGCTGGTCGCGCACTGTTGCGATCAGGGCTCCGGTCACCGCCTGCGACGCAGCGGCCAGCGAGTGCACGGCGACGGTCAGCGCAATCGCGACTGCGATGCAGCGACGGACGATCCGGCTTCGTGTTCTGCTGCGCATGGCATTTCCCTCCGGACGGGATCGGCACAGCCTAGCACCTGGCGCGCTCGCGCGTGTCAGCGCCGGATCATTTCGATGTCGAACCTGGTGTCGCCGCTGACCGTCGCCACGATCCGGTCTTCGAGTGCCCCCGACAGGCGATAGCCAGCTTTCGTCACCCACAGCGGAGTCGAGCCGTTATTCGTCCACTCGAAGCTGTAATAGCCATTCTCGTCGGAAGACGCGAAGGTGTGTCCCACAGGGCTGCCGCACGAATCGCAGTAAACCGACACGCCTTCGATCGGCACCTGCCCCGTCACCGTCCGCTCGAAGACGACGCCGGATAGCGTGTAGGTCACGATCCGACTGATCTGCAGGTCCACTCGCGTGTCGCCGCTCAAGGTCATCGTCCTCGATTGAGCTATGTAGCCAGCGTTGCTCACGACCACGGTTATGGGCAGGGCCGAGACCCCCGGAATGCTGTAAAACCCTTCACGATTCGTCGTCGCCCGCTGACCACTGGGGTGGACCACGATGACCGCCCCTTCGAGCGGCGTCACGCCGGTCGGCCCATCTTCCGAGATGGTTCCCGACAAGGTGTAGGTCACAGCCGGCTCGGTCGGCGGAGTTGGTACGGCGGGCGGTCCCGAGAAAACGGGAGATCGGCGCTCGTCACACGCCGTGAGGAGTGTGGCGAGGGTCACGACGATCGCGAGGCGGTTTCTGTTCGCCCTCAGGCGGGAATCTTGCGAGGGGGCAAGGACGAGGCTTCGAGTGGTCATCGGTGTTGCGCTCCTATCTGTACAAGCGCAAACCGCGGGGCGAACCGGCAATGATCGGCATGGCTTCATGCCCTGGCTGCTGGAGCATGGTGCGGTCCAGGGCGTCGACGGCAAGGTCGCGACAAAGTCAAGCCTTCACCGGCGCTTTTCGAATCCTTCCCTCATAATCACCAGACCAATGAGAACCCTCGCTCCTGTGCTGCTCCTCCTCGCCGCTGCCACGCAGTCGGCACCGGCGCTCGCTCCAAGGTCCGCGCCCGACACGGCGGTTCGACCCGGCATCGAGGTCTTCCTCGCCGATCTGCCGCCGGCGGTACGGGGAAGACGGGTCGGCCTGATCACCAACCACACCGGGATCGACCGGTCGAGAACCTCCGACATCGACCTGATCGCTCAGCACAAGGATCTGAAACTGGTGGCCCTGCTCGCCCCCGAGCACGGCATTCGCGGGGACGCCGCGGAAGGGGTGAAGATCGCGGACGAGACCGATCCGAAGACGGGCGTCCGCATCTACTCGCTCTACCTGGCTGAA
The DNA here is from genome assembly GCA_013694845.1 of Acidobacteriota bacterium. Classification (GTDB taxonomy): domain Bacteria; phylum Acidobacteriota; class Vicinamibacteria; order Vicinamibacterales; family 2-12-FULL-66-21; genus JACDCA01. Next base: position 9,618 of record JACDBQ010000834.1, on the reverse strand, counting down.
GATCGGGGCCCGACGCCGGAGATGCTGAAAGATGTCGACGTCCTCGTCTACGACCTGCAGGAGGTCGGCGGTCGGACGTGGACCTACGTGTCCACCATGGCGCTCTCGATGCAGGCCGCCGCCAGGAAGAAGATTCCGTTCGTCGTCCTCGACCGGCCCAATCCGATCGGCGGAGAGATCGTCGAAGGGGCCCTGCTCGATCCGAAGTTCAAGTCGTTCGTGGGGATGTACCCCATCCCGGCGCGCCACGGGATGACGGTCGGCGAGCTCGCGACGCTCTTCAACGAGAAGTACGGCATCCGCGCGGAGCTGATCGTCGCACGCGTGGCGAACTGGCAGCGCTCACAATGGTTCGACCAGACCGGGTTGCCCTGGGTGAATCCTTCTCCCAATCTTCGCTCCTTCTCTGCGTTGGAGAGCTATCCGGGATCCGTGTACTTCGAAGGCACCAACCTGTCGGAAGGCCGTGGCACCGACCGCCCCTTCGAGCAGATCGGCGCCTCATGGCTGGATGCCCCGGGGGTGGCCAGGGCCATGAATGACATGCGGCTCCCGGGCATCCGGTTCGAAGCCGTTACGATGTCGATGGCGCAGACGGCCGCCAAATTCAGCGGACAGACGATCCCCGGGATCCGCTTCGCCATTACCGATCGGCAGGCTTACCGACCGGTCCGCATCTCGCTCCTGCTCATTGATGAGATCCGCAGGCAGCATCCGCGCGAGTTCGCGTGGAGCAAGACAATCGATCGCCTCACGGGTTCAGACCAGGTGAGGCTCGCTATCGAAGGGGGCCGACTCCTCTCGCTTCTGGAGGTGTGGGACAGGGAGGCTGCCGCTTTTCTGGAGAGCCGAAAAACTTTTCTGCTCTATCAGTGAGCCGGCTGGCGCGGATCGCTTTCAACACAGGATAATCGGGGGATGAAGGTCCCTCGACGGGACGGCTTTGCGACGCGAGCGCCAATGAATCTGTTCGGCTGGTTGAAAGGGAGCTCCAGGCGCGATACGAGCGCCCTGGACGAGTGGAGAGTGTCGTGGTCCAGCGCGGTCGAGGGAGGGGACTCACTTGACGCCGGGCTCCGTCAACAGCTCGACACCCTGGCTTCGAGCGAAGGCGACCTCGAGATCGAGCTCGAAATGCTCGACGGGCTGGATCAGCTTCGCGCCGTGCAGCAGGCGGTCGCCGCGGGCACGATGCCGTCGGTCGAGACGCACCACCGGGTGATCGGCCGCGAGGCGTGTCACTTCAGCGCGCCGTCGTCATTGGCAACCGAGCAGGCGCAGGCGTCCGGACGCGTGCTGCTCACCGGAACGCGGGCGGTGTTCGTCGGGGGTGGCCGGACGTCGGCGACCGCCTGGCACGCCGTCCACGACATCGGCCGGCTCGAACGCGACGTGCTGCTCGTCCGCCCGGACCGTTCCGTGGCCGCCCATCTTCGCTTCAACACCTACGGGGACGCGGTCGTCTGTGCCTTCCTGTCGCGTCAGCTGAAGGGCTCGCGGCGGTCAAGTCTATAATCGCGCGATGACGGCACCCACCGCGGATCGCACCACAACGGTCACGCTCGGAGTCAATCGGCTGCTGACGGCCGAACGTCACCTCATCGAAGGACGCCGGGTCGGGCTGTTGTGCAATCCGGCGTCGATCGACGCAGCCTTCCGACATAGTGCGGACCTGCTGTTCGACGATCCCGGCATCACGCTTGCGGCCATCTTCGGTCCTCAGCACGGCTTCCGCGCCGACCTGCAGGACAACATGATCGAGACGCCGCACGGGTGCGACTCTCGCCGCAAGGTGCCGGTGTTCTCGTTGTACAGCGAAGTGCGCGAGCCGACACCGGCGATGCTGAACGGTCTCGAGACACTCGTGATCGACATCCAGGACGTCGGCACCAGGGTCTACACCTTCATCTACACGATGGCCAATTGCATGCGCGCCGCCGCCCGTCATCGCATTCCGGTCGTCGTCTGTGACCGCCCGAACCCGGTCAATGGCGTGGATGTCGAGGGCAGCCGGCTGGATCGGGCGTTCACCTCGTTTGTCGGGCAGTACCCGATCCCGATGCGCCACGGGATGACGGTCGGCGAGCTGGCGATGTTCTTCAACGAGACATTCGCGATCGGCGCGGACCTGCACGTCGTGGCGATGGACGGTTGGCGCCGCGAGATGTTCTTCGACGAGGCGTCGCTGCCCTGGGTCATGCCGTCGCCGAACATTCCCACGCTCGACACGGCGATCGTCTACCCGGGCGCCGTGCTGTTCGAGGGAACGCAGCTGTCGGAGGGCCGGGGTACGACCCGGCCCTTCGAGTTGATCGGCGCACCGTGGATCGACGGCGAGCGGCTGGCCGACGCCATGAACGGCCGGGGGCTGCCGGGCGTTCGTTTCCGCCCGGCGTTCTTCGAGCCCACTTTTCAAAAGCACGCACGGCAGACCTGCGGCGGTTGCCAGCTTCACGTGACTGACCGTCACACGTTCCGTCCCCTGCGCACGGCGGTGGAACTGATCGATGAGCTCCACCACCAGGAGCCTTCACGATTCGCCTGGCGGGAACCGCCCTATGAATACGAGCATGACAAGATGCCTGTCGACATCCTGTACGGCTCGGATCGGTTGCGCCAGGCGGTCGCCAACGGCACCGTCGACGCACTCATGAGCAGCTGGGCGCGTGACGAGGACCAGTTCCGGCGTCAGCGGGAAAGCTGCCTGCTCTACTGAGTCTTTTTCGCCTGGTCTACTGAGCCTTTTTGGCCTGGTCGAGCGTTTCGACGATCTGCCGGGCGTGACTGTGTGCATGCGTGGCGTAGATCTCGAGCCACCGGACCACGCCGAAGGCGCCAGACTCGGTATGCGTTCCTTCTCGCAGCCAGTCCTGCTCGCTCAACCGGTCCAGGATCTGCGCCGTGCACTCCCGGGCGTAGCGGAACGCCTCGAGCGCGCTTTCGTGCGGACGATCGTAGTGCAGCCGCTGCGCGAAGACATCCTGATCGTAGGCGTGGATGGTCGGACGATCGAACGCGATCAGGAGCCGCAGGCGGATCGCCGCGGTCATTTCACTGTCGGCGAGATGGTGAATGATCTCCCGGGCCGACCATTTCCCCGGCGCTGGTCTGGCCGCCAGTTGTTCTTCGTCCGCACCGTGCAGCGCGTCCACGATCGCCCGGTATCCATCCCTGTAGAGCCCGATCAGACGATCCCGTTCCTTCGTGTCCATATGTTCAATCCCGGGTCTTTGCAATCCCCGGCGCCTTCGTCTCCTGGACGGTCGCCGGAACCATGTGATGTTGCAGCAGGTGCGTTTTCAACTGCTCGAAGGCCGCCTCCGGGGTATCGACGCGACGCAATGTTTCGAGATCGGCCTCGCTGATGGCGCCCCACTCCAGCATCGGTTTGAAGTTCAGGATCTCGTCCCAGTAATCGCTGCCGTAGAGCAGGACGCACAGCTTCTTGGACAGTTTACGCGTCTGCTCCAGTGTCAGGATCTCGAACATCTCGTCGAGCGTGCCGAAGCCCCCGGGAAAGATCACCAGCGCCTTGGCCAGATAGGCGAACCAGAACTTCCGCATGAAGAAGTAATGGAATTCGAAGTGCAGCCCCTCGGTGATGTACGGGTTGGGACCCTGCTCGAAGGGGAGCCGGATGTTGAGACCCACGGTCTTGCCTCCGGCTTCCATCGCGCCGCGGTTCGCCGCCTCCATGATGCCGGGCCCGCCTCCAGAGCAGACAACGAACCTGCGTCGCGGCTCTTCGAGCGAGAGACTCCAGACCGTGAGCATGTGCGACAGGCGCCTCGCGTCTTCGTAGTAGCGCGACCACCCGAGGGCCTTCTCTCCGCGCTTGAGCGCCGCTTCGTAGTCCGCCGCCTTCTTGGCCTCATCGGTGCCGAGTCTCGTCAGCTCCCGTTCGGCGCCTTCACGACTGACGGTTCGCGCCGAGCCGAAGAAGACGACCGTGTCCTGGATGTTCTGCTCGCGGAAGCGCTTCAGCGGCTCGAGGTATTCCGACAATATCCGCACCGGACGGGCGTCGGAACTTCCGAGAAACGAGAGGTCGTGAAAGGCCAGCGGCTGTGTCATGTATTCGATCGCACCTTGAAAAACTGTATCATCGGCGCATGCCAAACCGTCTCATGTTCGCCCTGATGGCGACGACTGCGGTAGCCGCGGGGGCGTCGCTCCTCGCGGCGAAAACGACCGCGGGCATCGCGCAGGGCGGCAACAGCTGGACCCTCGGCGAGGATGCCGCCACGAAGAAGAATCCCCTGACGCCCGACGCGCCCACGCTGGCTGCCGGGAAAGCGGTCTTCAAGGATAAGTGTCAGCGATGTCACGGACCAGGCGGCCTCGGCGATGGTCCCGATTCCGATCCGGATGCACGCGAGGACATGGATCTGACGAATCCCAAACGGGCCGAGCGCAACCCGGATGGCCTGGTCTACTACAAGGTGCTCAATGGCCGCCGGCGCCCCAAGATGCCTGCGTTCAAGGACGAGCTCAACGAGGGGCAGATCTGGTCGGTCATCACCTACACCCAGTCGCTGCGCAAGAAGCCCTGAGACACGCGACCCGGTCTACAGGGTGTCGCCAGGACTACACCCAGCGGGTGATCAACTCGCCGATCACGTAGCCAGCCGCGGCGACGCCGAAGCCGACGATGAACATGTCGCGACCGCTGGCCCAGATGCCGCGGCCGGTGAACAGGCTGCGCGCGGCGCCGATCGCGAAGTGCGCCAGCATGCTCACGGCGAGCGACATCCACACCGCCTGCCCGTGCTCAATGAACAGGAACGGGAAAATCGGGATGAAGGCGCCCACGGCCGTCGCCGACCCGGTGATCAGGCCGTCCTTGAGCGGCGCAAGCTCCGCTGGATGGATGTTCAGCTCCTCGCGCACCATGGCGTCCAGGGCCTGCACCGGATCCTGCATCATCGCGTGCGCTGTTTCTCGGGCGCGCTCTCTCGGCAGTCCCTTGGCCTCGTAAATCAGCGCGAGCTCTTCTTCTTCGAGGTCCGGCATGAGCCGCATCTCATGGCGCTCCATCTCGATCTGGTGCGCGTGCACTTCCAACTCGCTCTTGGCGGCGAGGTAGCCGCTCGACCCCATCGAGAGGGCGTCCGCAATGGCGCCGGCCAGGCCACTGATGATCACAATGTGCGGAGCCACCGCGGCGCCGACGACGCCGGCCACGAGCCCGAAATTGGCGGTCAGGCCGTCGTTGAAGCCGTAGACCACGCTGCGCAGCACGCCACCCGCCCCACCCGTGTGCCACGGCTCCCCTTCACGTCCCATCGCTTCGGAGAGCTCGCGGGCATGGATCGCGGAGTCGGACGCGATCTCGACCGCGGCCAGGTGGGTGGACTGGTGAGAGGAGTGCCGCGCCAGCCCGAGGTAGGCCTGCACCTCGCGTCCTTCCTCGGCCAGCATCAGTGGCAGGACGAGATTGGGCCCGAACGAGCGGGCCATCCACGCCATCGCGCGGGTTCTCAAGGCGGTCGAATACGGAGGGAGCGCGCGCCCTGCGTCCCGGAAGAGCTCCTCCCACCGGATCACGTGACGATCCTCCACCGCGGCAAGTTTCTCGAACAACTCGCGCCGCTCACCCGGGTCGACGGCGGCCAGCGCACGATACAGGAACGCCGCGTCGCGTTCGTCGCGGTAGTGCTCGTCCCAGGTGGCGTCGGCGATGGGCTTCTCGAGCGTCTCCATAAGTGTGTAACTCCTGCTGATTACGCCGAAGAGGTTCGAGGACGTCGACTCTTCATCACCCGCCCCAGCACCATCGCCGCCGGCGCCGCGGCAAAGCTGAAGAGCGCGCCCATCTTGGCTTCGTCCAGGACGGGGCCAGGCTCGAATGCTGCCGTCGTGAAGAACAGCGCGACGGTGAAGCCGATGGCTGCCGTCACACCGACGACGAACACCTGAGGATAGCTGAGGCCCCCGGGAGGGCGCAGGCCGAACTTCACACCGATCGCGGTCATCAGCAGAATGCCCGCGGGCTTGCCGACGAGCAGCGAGACGAACACGATCCAGGTGCCGCTGCCGACGCTGCCGAACGGGACGCCGGCGTTCACCAGGCCGAACAGCAGGAGGATGAACTGCACCGGCACATGAAAACCGCGCGCGAACTGATTCATCGCGTACGGCAGCGCCGGCTCACGGCGGTCGAACAGGCCGAGGTCGCTCTTCTCATGCGGCATGAATGGGAGGATCGGCACCAGCGCGAGCGACGGGTGTACACCGCCGAAATACAGTGCGCACCACGACAGTCCTCCACCCACGAGGACATAAGGCCAGAAGCTCCAGGTCCGGCGACGCTTGAGCCAGAACGACACCCCGAGCGCAGGAACCATGAACAGCACGAAGTTCAACAATGACAAGGGCCCGCTCGGATAGAACAGCGCCAGCAGCATCAACCCCATCGCATCGTCGGCAATCGCGAGCAGTAACAGGAACGGAATGGCCGGGTGGTCGGGAGGGAAGATGAGCCGGGCCGTCAAATAGGAGAACGCGATGTCGGTGGCGCACGGCACCGCCCAGCCCGGCGTCAATTCCGGCCGGCCCACCGCCATGGTCAACAACACGAAGATGGACGCTGGCGCGATCATGCCTCCGGCGGCCGCAAGCAGGGGAACCGCGGCTTCACGGGGGGAGGCGAGCGGGCCCCCGGGGAGCCTGGCTTCGATGATCTCCTTGGCGGCGAGCGCGAAGAAGAACACCATCCCGATATCGTTGACGATGAAGTGCAGAGGTCCGTGCGTCAGGCCCTCGTACGAACGGGCGTCGAGGTTCGCCCAGATCAGCGCGGCGACGGTGCCCGCCACGAGCAGGAGCGAGTTGTCGATGACGACCGCCCACCCACGCGAGCGGTAGGTGTGAGCCGTACCGCTCATCCGATCTTCTGCACGTTGAGATAGTTCGCGTCGGTGCGGGTCATGTCCGGATTGACGCTGATGAAGACGACGACCGCCCCAGGGGAGACGAGCTTCCGATCGATCAGCATGCGCTCGAGCGCGCTGAAATCGCGGATCGAGGTTATTACGGGCGTGATGCCGCGGTAGAGCGCGAGCATCCCGGCGACCCGCGCACTTTCCGTGGCGGCGATCACCCTGGTCTCCGGCCTCAGGGCCGAGAGGAGCTTGGCGGTCTTGCCTTCGCGGGTGACCGCGACGATCGCATCGGCTCGGCCGGTCGTCGCCAGCGTTACCGCCGCTTCACAGAGCGCGCGCCCGTGCACGCTGCCGGTGGGATCCACGACCGGCGGCACGGGTTCTGATGGCGAACGCTCGGCCTCGATCATGATCGTCGCCAGCGTCTGGACGGTCTTCACCGGCCATGCTCCGACCGCGGTTTCTCCCGCCAGCATGATCGCGTCGGTCCCCTCTCCGACCGCGTTCGCGGCGTCGCTCACCTCGGCGCGGGTCGGACGCGGGTCCACGCGCATCGACTCCAGGACCTGGGTGGCGACGATGACGGGGCGTCCTGCGGCGCGAGCCCTGCGGATCACTTCCTTCTGCACGCGCGGCAGCCGCTCGAGCGGCATCTCCAGACCGAGATCTCCGCGAGCGACCATGACGGCCTGCGCGAGCTCCAGGATCTCGGGCAGATTCTGGACGGCGGCCGGACGCTCGATCTTGGCGATCAGCGGCAGCCTGACGCCGGCCTCGTCCATCACCTGACCGGCACGCCGCAGGTCATCGGCCGTCTGGACGAAGCTGAGGGCGACGTAGTCCACACCCAGGGCGATCCCGAAGCGCAGGTCGTCGGCGTCCTTGGCGGTGATCGCCGAGGCGGGCAGCGCCACACCCGGCGCGTTGATGCCCTTGTTCTGCCCAAGCGGGCCGCCATTGACGACGGTGGTGAGGAGCTCGTCGGTGCCGGCCCTTGTCACGCGCAGCTCGATTCGTCCGTCGTCCAGCAGGAGCCGGTCACCCGGTTGGGCCGAGCGGACGAGCTCGGCGTAGGGCGTGAAGATGGTGCCCTCGCGTCCGGCGTTTTCACCGCCACGGATCCGCAGCTCGGCACCCTCCACCAGGATCAGCGGACCGCCGCCTTCGAGCGTCGTCGTGCGGATCTTGGGACCGCTGAGATCCTGCATGACCGCGATGGTGCGCCCCGATTTCTCGGCGGCTGCGCGCACGCGCGCGTAGATGCCGGCGTGGCCGTCGTGCGTTCCATGAGAAAAGTTCAGCCGGAAGACATCGACTCCGCTGAAGATCAGCGCATCGAGGACGTCGGGAGCGTGGCTTGCGGGGCCAAGGGTCGCGATGATCTTCGTCCGCCTCATGCCGCCGCCCACGGATTCACGAGGGCCTTGGTGATCCGCATGGCCTCGGCGTCGGCGAGCGCTTCGTTCAGACCGGTCAGCGGGTAGGTGCGGCCGCCGATCTCACGCCATGGAACGACGGCGGCGTACCGCTCGAGAAACGTCAGGGCCCGCAGGAAGTGGCCCGGTTCGCTCCCCCAACACCCTCGTATCTCGAGGTGCTTCCGGTTGATCTGCCGGTGCGCGTTGATGGAACTGTCGCCGGCGTCGGTGTAGTGGCCCGCGATGACGTAGCGGCCACCGTCGCGAACAAGATTGAGGCCTTCCTCGATCGCGGCTGCAGACCCGGCGGCTTCAAGGACGACGTCCACGCCTTCGCCGTGGGTGAGGGCGCGAACGTCCGCCAGGCGCTGCTCCGCGGTCGAGGAGGTGACATCGAACACCTGGTCCGCACCCATGCGCCGAGCCATCTGCAGGCGGTCCTCCGGGGCCCCTACCGCGATCACGGTCGACGCGCCGCTCAGGCGCGCAAGCGCGATGGCGCTGAGCCCTACGGCTCCCGTTCCCTGCACGAGAACGGAGTCAGCGGGCCGCAGCGCGGCGCGTTCGAGGATGTGGACCGCCGTCAGCAGGCCGCAGCCTCCCCCGATGTAGTCGTCGAAGCTCACGCTGTCGGGCAACGGCGCAATCCCGACGCCGGGCTCGAGGTAAATGCCCTGCGACCACCCGCCGAACAGCCCTTCGTTCGCCGAGTCGGTGATCCCGTAAACACGACGCGCTCTACATCGGGTCGGCGTTCGGTGAACCGTGCAGGCGCGGCAGCGGCCGCACGTCCGGTGAACGTCGAAGAAGGCGACGCGATCCCCTTCGCGCAACGTCGAACCATCCAGGCCATGGAGCGGCCCGCGGATCGCCTGTAACGTACCGGCGGACACATGACCGGGGATGATCGGGTAGGGCACCCCTGCCAGGCGTCCGTGCCAGAGATGGACGTCGGTCCCGCACACCTCGGAACGCTCGGTGCGCAGCAGCGCAGAACCGGGCGCCAGGTCGGGCGCGGGAAACTCCCGGATTTCAATGGGTTGATGTGGAGCCGCCATGACAGCGGCGAGAATGCGATCGCTCACCTTCGTACGTTACCCTTGATCCAACTCAGATTCCACTCTGCACACATGACCCTGTCACCTGCGTTCTGCTCGCGCGTTGTCCTCACCGCGAGTGTCCTTCTTGGTCTCGTCGCTCCGGCGGCGGCACAGGATTACGCCGTCCAGAAACCTCGGCGCCAGTTCGTCACGGTCAGTCTCGACTGGCTCAATACCGAGCCGCTGCACTTCGCATCGCATCCGCTGGAGGACCTC